>JALQUE010000248.1 GCA_023260815.1 Roseovarius sp. | reverse complement strand
GTTCGGCCATCCAGCGGCACACGTTGCCCATCGACACGATGTAATTGCCGTGGTTGTTCATCAGCGGCGGCATCGGCCAGTTCGGCACGCGCAGGCGGCCAGCCTCGCCCAAAAGATAGAAATTATCCTGCTTTACCGGTGTGTTGAGCGGCGCGCCCTTGTCTTTCCAGTCCGGGATCAGCGCATCCAGCCCGCAAGGATCAAGCACCGCACCCGACAAGATATGCGCGCCCACTTCCGAGCCCTTCTCCAGCACGACCACCTCGCGCGATGGATCAAGCTGCTTGAGTCGGATCGCGGCTGAAAGGCCGGCCGGCCCCGCCCCGACGATCACCACATCGTATTCCATCGCTTCGCGTGTCGCGTCAGACATCTGGTCAATCCTTTCCCAAGGCCTTGCGGTCCGGTAACAAAGTTGCGCACGTGGTTAGCGTGCCATCGCGCCGGGCGTCAATTGAAACACGACGTAATCCATATGTGAAACCGGCAAAATACAACTTTGCCGCACCACATTAAGCCTCCTTGGATCATCCCCTATTGCAATGCCCGGTCCCATGCGGGCAATCTGGCGCGAAATCAGACACAAACCGACGGGACCATACGGCCCAACCCGCAAAGGAAGTGGACAGTTACGATGGAGAAGATTCCCATGACCCGCAGGGGCCACACAGCCCTTGAGGTCGAACTCAAGCAGCTCAAATCCGAGGAGCGCCCGGCAATCATCCGCGCGATATCGGAAGCGCGCGAGCATGGCGATCTGTCCGAGAACGCGGAATATCATTCGGCCAAGGAAAAGCAGTCCTTCATCGAGGGCCGCATCAAGGAACTCGAAGGCGTGATCAGCCGGGCCGAGGTGATCGACCCCACCAAGCTGAAGGGCCCGATCAAGTTCGGTGCGACGGTCACTCTGGTGGACGAGGATACAGACGAGGAAAAGACCTGGCAGATCGTCGGGGAATACGAAGCCAATATCGAACACGGCCTGCTGAACATGAAGTCGCCGATTGCGCGCGCCCTGATCGGCAAGGAAGCGGGCGACAGCGTCGAAGTGCGCACACCCGGTGGTGAGAAATCCTACGAAGTGCTAAAGGTCGAATACATCTGACAGGCACAGGTTCCCATGCCCGAGCGCAAGGACTCGCCCGCGACACCGTTGGGCATCTATGACAAGACCACCAAACAGACGATCACCGGAATCGAGGTGATCGCGCTGGCGCTGTCGGCTGTCTGGTTGCTTGGCGCGGTTGTCTTTTTCATGGTGCTGGACACCGACGGCACGGCCACTCAGCCAGGGGGCGTGCTGCGCTTCATGATGATCATGCTGGCAATCTTCATGCCGGTCGCGATGATCTGGGTTGCGGCCACCGCGGCCCGCGCCTCAATGGTGATGCGCGAGGAAAGCCAGCGTTTGCAGGCAGCGATCGACGCGATCCGACAGGCCTATGTCGCGCAGAACCAGACCCGCCACACGATGTCCGAGCCGACAGTCACCCAGAAGCTCGAAGAAATAGCGGCGGCGCAGCGCAAGGCCGAAACCGCGCTGGCGATGTTCTCATCGACACGCCATGCAGAACTGGCGCAGGCGGCGGCAAAGGCATCCCCCGAGCCGCAGGTCACCGACGATCAGGTCGCGCTGCCCTTCGGCACCACCGCAGAAGAGATGCAGCCCCCCCTCGACCGAAGCGACTTCATCCGCGCCCTTCATTTTCCTGAAACCACGGATGACCGCGAAGGGTTTGCCGCGCTGCGCAAGGCTTTGAAGGATCGGCAGACGGCGCAGCTTGTTCAGGCGGCGCAAGATGTGCTGACCCTGATGTCACATGATGGCATCTACATGGATGATCTGACGCCCGACATGGCCCGGCCCGAGTTGTGGCGGCGCTTCGCCGCCGGCGAGAGAGGGCGGGCCGTCGCGGCGCTTGGTGGGGTGCGTGATCGGTCCTCACTGGCCTTGACCGCGGCGCGGATGAAGCAGGATCCGATCTTCCGGGATGCAGCACATCATTTCCTGAGGCTCTATGATCGCATGTTCACACAGTTTGCGGAAACCGCCTCGGATGCCGAGATTTCGCAGATGTCCGACACCCGCACGGCGCGGGCCTTTATGCTTTTGGGCCGGGTTGCCGGCACTTTTGACTGAGTATTTCCCTTATGTCGCAATCACTTGTAATCATCCTATTGCTCCGCACGCGAATCGCGATCATGATGCCGGACCGAGGAGAACACATATGCGCAAGTTTCTGGTCGTTCTGGATGATAGCCGCGAGTGCCTGAACGCGATGCGGTTCGCTGCGATGCGGGCGGCGCGCACGAATGCGGGCGTCGAGATATTGGCAGTGATTCCGCCAGAGGAATTCAACCACTGGATCGGGGTGGGCGACATCATGCGCGAAGAGGCCCGCGAGCGCATCGAGGCGCATTTCGAGGTCTTCGCCAAATGGATGCGCGACAAGCAAGGTGTTGATCCTGAACTGGTCATCCGGGAGGGGGAACCGGTTTCCGAGATTATCGCACAGGTCCAGGAAGACCCGGAAATCGGCATTCTTGTCCTGGGCGCCGGCACCGGAAAGAAAGGCCCCGGCCCGTTGGTCACGCAGTTGTCGCGCAACTCGGGCAGCCTGCCGATTCCGATCACCATCGTCCCGGGCGACCTGAGCAAGGAACGCCTGGAATCAATCACCTGACCGGCTGGCGCAAATAGACCGCGCCATTGTGTACGGGTCGTACGAAACAGACGCGCGTTCAGGACGAACTTTCAGCCAACGCGCAGAATTTGTGTCCATACCGTACACAAACAAGGCGTCAGACAACCGGTCGCCCCCCTCCGATACGTAAAATTTTAGAGGCAACGCCCGATGCGTAAAGCCTACGGTAACATTTGTGCGGCAAGGTGAGCAGGTTCACTCAGCACGAGGTCCGTAATGCATGTCCGAATCACCAGCCGGAAACTGCGCGAGAATTGGCGCGCGTTTCTGGATCACATGGCCGCCACCGGCGACCGGCTGATCGTCACCCGTCATGGTCAACCCGTCGCCGCCATAGTGAGCATAGGCGACGTCCACAGCCTTGAGGCGGAGGAAGAGGGGCGCGGTGATGGATGATGCCGAAGCGGTCCGGTCTTTGCGGACAGCGGCGGGTAGCGCCTGTGATGGCGCCTGACCGCGCGCCCATGGGCAATGGGCCAACGGGGCAACGGCAAGCGCGGCATGTAGACTCCGCAGGAAGCGCGGACCAAGGCAAGCGCAAACACAGCCGCAGTATAGTTTAGAATCGTTCCAATCCTTGACAGCTGCCCCCGGCGCGCGCATATTTTGGGTAACCACTGGAAAGGCGCGACACATGTTTATTCAGACCGAGTCCACACCAAACCCCGCGACGCTGAAATTCCTGCCCGGCCAGACCGTGTTGGAAGCAGGCACAGCCGATTTCCCGACGGCGGAAGCGTCGGACAAGTCGCCGCTGGCCACACGCCTGTTCGGCGTTCAGGGCGTACGCGGCGTGTTTTTCGGCAATGACTTCGTGACCGTCACCAAGACCGACGACGCCGAATGGGACCATATCAAACCCGCCATCCTGGGCGCGATCATGGAACATTTCCAGTCCGGTCAGCCGGTCATGGCCCTGGATGCCGAACACGCCTCGGGCCATGCCGACCATGAGGGCGAAGATTCCGAGATCGTTGGCCAGATCAAGGAACTTCTGGACACGCGCGTGCGTCCCGCGGTGGCACAGGATGGCGGCGACATCACGTTCCACGGGTTCGAACGCGGCGTCGTCTATCTGCATATGCAGGGCGCTTGCGCGGGCTGCCCCTCGTCCACCATCACTTTGAAGATGGGGATCGAGAACCTGCTGCGCCACTATATCCCCGAAGTGACCGAGGTGCGGCCGGTTGGTATCTGACACACCCGTGATCCTGGCATTCGACACATCGGCCGCGCATTGCGCGGCCGCTTTGCTGCGCGGGGACCAGTGTGTTGTCGCGCGTGCCGAAGACATGGGGCGCGGGC
>JALQUE010000081.1 GCA_023260815.1 Roseovarius sp. | reverse complement strand
ACGCGCGCCGTTCGCGGTTTCCGGACGGCGCGCAAACGCTTCTACCGACAGATGCTCTGCGCGCATGCCGCGCGGCAGGCATCGGGCGACAAGCCCACCGGCTGATCGCCCCCCACTCATCCCTTCACCCCAATCCAGCGCCCGGCCGCCCGGCCGGGTTTTTCCCATTCAGGAGGTCCCCATGGCGGATTATTTCACCCATTTCTCATGCCTGCTCGACGTTGGCACCCCCGACAAGGCCGCCCGCGCGCTCGCGCTGTTCCAGGAACTGCGCGCTGCGGATCAGGACGCTGACGACCCGGAGGTCGCGGGCCTCACACTCGTGCGCCAGGATGCGCCCGAGGGCAGCATCCTCTGGATCCATGACGACGAGCACGGCGATGTCGAGGCGGTCATCCGTTTCGTGCTGCGTCTCGCCGAAGACCTCGACCTCTCCGGCCTCTGGGGGTTCCAGTACGCCCTGACCTGCTCCCGGCCCCGCCTCGACGCCTTCGGCGGTGGCGCGCATGTCATCGACCTCGGCGCCCGCAAGTCCATCGGCTGGACCAGCAGCCAGGAATGGCTGGCCGCCGCGCTGAATGGGGAGGACGTCGATGCCTGAGGTCATCTGCACCACGGTCTACCAGTTCCCCGAACTCTCGGAGGCGGCCAAGGAAAAGGCGCGCAGCTGGTATCGCGAGCTTGGACCCCACGATGACTGGTGGGACGCGGTCTACGAGGATTTCGAGCGGGTCTGCGAGATCCTCGGCATCCGCCTGAAGACTACCCCCGTCCGGCTGATGGGCGGCGGCACGCGGGCCAAGCCCTGCATCTGGTTCTCCGGCTTCTGGAGCCAGGGCGACGGTGCTTGCTTCGAAGGCTACTGGTCCCACGGGCTCTGTTGCACAAATCGCGTGAGGGATTCATCTCGTGAATCCAGCGTGGTAGCTGGGATGCATGAGCAGACCAATACCCCCGACCTGCAGGACCAAGAACTGGCCGGCCTATAACGAAGCGCTCAAGCGCCGGGGCTCGCTGACCATCTGGTTCGATCCAGAGATGAGCTGGGAGGCCACGTCGACGGGCAGACGAGGCCGTCGACAGACCTATAGCGATGCCGCGATCCAGACGTGCCTGACGATGAAAGTCCTGTTCGGTATGGCGCTCCGGCAGACGACCGGGTTCGTCGAGAGCCTGCTGCGTCTGGTCGGCCTGGACTGGGCAGTGCCTGATTTCAGCACGCTGTCGCGTCGTCAGAAGACCCTCGCCGTGAAGATCCCGTATCGCGGTTCTCAGGGGGCGCTGCACTTGCTGATCGACAGCACCGGCATCAAGGTCGAGGGCGAAGGCGAGTGGCACGCCCGCAAGCATGGCGGCCCAAAACGGCGGGTCTGGCGCAAGATCCACCTCGGTATCGACGAGGAAACGCTGGAGGTCCGAGCTGTCGAGATCACCGGGAGCCACATCGGCGATGCACCTGTCCTGCCTGACCTGCTAAACCAGATCCCGATTGGCGAAGAGATCGGTTCGGTGACCGCCGACGGCGCCTACGACACCCGCAAGTGCCACGATGCCATTGCGGATCGCAGCGCCCATGCCGTCATCCCGCCTCGCAAGAACGCAAAGCCATGGAAGACCGTCACTGCCGGAGCCATCGCCCGAAACGAGGCCCTGCGCGCCGTGAAATATCTTGGCCGTGCGATCTGGCGAAACTGGAGCGGATACCACCGACGAAGCCGTGCCGAAACGAAGATGCACTGTATGAAACTGCTGGGGCAGCGCCTCATGGCGCGGAACTTTGACCGACAGGTCGCGGAGGTCCAGATCCGCATCGCCATCATGAACGGCTACACCGCGCTCGGCATCCCTGTCACAGAAACCGTGGGATGAGTCCGTCCGGGGAAAGGGGAACCTCGGACATCAGAGGCTTTGTGCAACAGAGCCACTTGAAGCACCCACACCACTACCCGCCTTCTTTGAACGTCAGGGACGTATCATGCCCGACTGGGAAGCAAGGAAACTTGCGCTTGAACGACAGATGGTTTGATCTCTCCGAGATCGCATCACCATATAGGAATATGCTTCAGTTGCGCCCGCCGAAATGGTCGCCAATCCGCAAGAGACGGCGCGTGCCCTGCTCCACCACAACAGCGTTCTTGCCCCGAATTTGCAGCAGACGGGCGTTGCCTAATTGCTGGCCAACGCGCATCTCGACGATATCACCCGAGGGCAGACGCGCCAGAAGCCACGCATTGCCACCAAGGTCGAAAATGCCGACAATTATGGGCAAATTCTGCGAAAATGGCGCGCGCGGCGCAGCCGCGCGCGTCACGAGACCCCTGCCGCTCAGCGCGCCGCGGTGCGCGGGAAGCGCCACGCCACGAGCGCACCGGCGACCGCGATCGCGCCGACGCACCACGCGACCG
>JALQUE010000011.1 GCA_023260815.1 Roseovarius sp. | reverse complement strand
TCTTCTTCGGCCCAGATCAGGATACGGTCACGCAGCCGATCAGGCCGCATAAGACTTTCCATGAACTCTACCTGGTCAATGCAGGTGCGCAGGAAGAAGCCGGTGAAGGAAGCAAGTGCGGCTTCGCTGAGCGTCCCACGCCCATCGCGATCTCCACGGCGAGGACCGTCGCAGGCGGCAAGGTGTTCCTTGTAGGCAGCCTCCTGCCGCGCAAGGCCGCGCGCCACTGACCAGAGACCGCGCGTGTCGAGCGTCCTGCGCAGCATGGCGTAAGACATGAGGCGGGCAACCCGCCCGTTCCCGTCGAGGAAAGGGTGCACCCAGAGAAGCCGGTGATGGGCACAAGCCGCCGCAAGGATCGGCTCGATCCTGCCGGGAAGGCTGTAAGCCTTGTGCATCCGGTCAAGAAAACGCGGCACCGCGCCAGGGCTGATGGCGACATGCCTCCCGACTTCGACGTAGCGTGTGCGCAGCTCGCCAGGAACAACGGGGATTTTCTCACCAGTCTTCGGGTTCTCGACAAAAAGAAGCTCAGGCGGCAGGAGCTCGCAGAAGCGGCGGTGAATGTCGATGATTGACGCAGGCGCGGTCGGCGGTTCCGCCATGCCGTCTTCGTCGATCCATTTCTGGACGGCGACATGCGCCTTGGCTTCGAGCTGAAGATTCCGCTTCTGCGGGTCGGCGCTGTAGTCGTTCCGCATCGCGCGCTCGATGTCGATGGGGTGGGTGTCGTGCCCTTCGATGAGGTTGCTGTAGTAACAGTTCATCGCGCGCACGAGATCGGCAAGCGCCTCGGCGATGGATGCAGGCAGGCCGCTGCGGAAAGCGGCAGACTTCTCCGCGAGCTCAAGCACGAGATCGTTCAAGCCCGCGCGCGCGGGGGAGCCTTCCGAGACCATGAGGGGCTCGAATAAGCCTATCGTCTCGCCATCGTCGGGGATCGTCATCTGTCCGCTTTCTTGACCGCCACGAGTGGGGCTAAAAAACAAACACTATCATATGTTTGCGAATTTTTGAAGCGCCATTCTTGCCGCCTGTATGGCCGCTTCTTTGCCCGCTTCTTGACAACTTTCTGTGACTGTGCCGCCTCAGCTTTCTGCCAAGCTCAGAAGATCAACTGATACCGTGTGCCGCGACCGGCACCGAGACGCTGAATAATCCCAGCACCCAGCAATGAGCGCAGGGAATTCTGGACTGTCCGACGCACCAAGCCCGCCTCCTCCATGATCTCCGCAGGCGTTAGCCGCTGTTCAGGCGAAGAGCGGAAGCAGGCCAAAACGCGCGTGGCACTCTCCGAAAGCCTTCGTAGCGCCGCATAGCGTTCGCGTAGCAACGCGACATCGCCTAGCGCATGATCGGTCATCTTCAGGAAGAACCAGGCCAGAGGCTCCAAGCGGTAGTCTTGGGAGTTGGCCTGATATACGCCGTTCGAAGCTTGCTGCAAGGTGGTGTAATAGAGCGGACGGTGGCGCTCGATCTGGCGATCAATCGAGATGAAGCGCACAATTTTTTCCAGTGCGGGATCGTCGCCATGCAACAATGCCAGCAGGAACAGAGCGCGCCCCAGGCGTCCGTTGCCATCCTGGAAGGGATGGATGGCCAAAAAACGGAAAACGAATTCGCTCGCCACCAAGAGCGGACAAGGATGCCCTTTAATTGCTGCATTGTACCAGTCCAGCAAGGCACGCATGGCAGCCTCGGTCTGTGGTCCTGGCGGAGTCGGATCAAGTACAATCCGCTGTTCGCCGGTGTCATGGTTTACCGAAACGACCTGATTAGGATTGTCCTTGTAGCGGCCAGCATATCGCGCAGCCGCTGGATACTGCCGCAACAACTCCTTGTGCAATCCGCAGAGGGTGGTTTCCGTCAGAGGAAACAGCTCTTCTGCCTGCACATATACTAGGGACAATATCTCACGGCAGCCGACCACTTCCTCGATGCTGCGCTCCCGGTCTTTCGACAGCTTGTCAAAAATCTCGGCCTTCTTGGCCTCGAAGGCGGAAGGATGCCCGTCCTCGGAAAGCGTGGTGTCCACCCATTCGATCTCGGCATCGGTCAGCACTGCGTTTTCGATCCGGGTGGAAGCTCCGATTGTGCTGATCAAAGCCCAGCGATGCAGCCACGCTCTTTCATCTTCCTCAATGTCTTCGATATCCCGCGCCATACGCTCGATGGTGGCCTGAGTCTTCTTCAGTGCCAGTTCGAGCTTTGTGCTCGGCCGGAAGGATAGTGGGTGATTATTCTCATACATAGCACCAATATAACAAAAATTGCACCATCTGTCAAAGGTGCGTTGTGGTGCATTAAGGTGCATTTACTACAAAGGCAGACCTCCTCAGAAGCGAGGTTTTCGAAAGACGACGGTGGAGGCTTGAGACGGTAGTCCGTCTCTGGTCGGATGATGTCCGTTGGAATGGCCGCTTTTTTGCCCGGTTAGCTCTGCCTGTTAGCAGTCGATGTCGTTCTTCTGGGTGTCCTCGACCAACTCGTCGAGCACGGCTTCTCGCTGAGCAGTTTGCACAGCTTTTTCATGCATTCGCTTTATGAAGTCATCGAAGTCGAAGGGCTTCGGCTCCCCGCTTTCAATGCCTTCGGTGATGAGCCGTTGCAGTTCCAAAATTGCTGCCTGTCGCCTTGCTTCTTCGAGCACTTCTGGCAGGCTCCGCTCGCTGATACCACTCGCCTGAGCGCGATCAAGAATATCCCGAAGTTCTTGATCGGCTTCGAGTTCACGATATTCTTCATACATCTTCTGAGCTTCTTCTTCGATCTTCTTGCGTCGATCTGGAGGAAGGCTTTCGAGCTTTTGGTTCAACGAAGCGGGTTTGGCAGAGGTAGGGTCTTTCTCGGTCATGCTTGGCCTCCGCGCTCTTCGGTCAAGAGGCGCAAGCCTTGTTCAATGAAGATACGCGCTAGGCGTGAATGCGGAATACCGCGTTTGTCAGCCTCGATCTTCAGCGCATCCAACTCGGCTTGAGCGATCCTCATCTCAAGCCTTGCATCCTTCTTCTTCGCGAAAGCATAGCTGCTGAGTGGTTTGAAGCTGGAAAGGTCATATTCTGAAAGATCAGCATCGGCCACGAAGCGCTCTGCATCTTCGTCACTCTTCAGTGGCGGAAGTGGCTTTTTATCTTTGCTCATAGCTTTTGATCTCCTTTCTGTGCATGTAGCGCGCCGAGATTGGGCGAATGCACAATTCGTCTTCTATTTTACGGAACATGAAGACGGCGAACACGTATCGCCCTTCATCATTCTTGCCGATGGCACGCCACCTCTCCTCAATGCTTGCAGGAAAGGGGTCTGGGCTGATCATCGGGTCATTCAGGAATACATGCTCGATCTCCGCAGGAGACACACCATGCTTGGTGGTATGCTCCAGGTTCCCTTTGTCCCAGTCAAATCGGATCGGCTTCATCACACTCATAAATCAGTATAACATTTGTACGTACACAATGCAAGGACCTTCTTCCCCTCATAAACGGTCGTTTTCGAGGGGAAGTGAGAGGGAGGGCGCGGGAGTGTAACTTTGATAATTAAATGGCGTGGTTTTTTGATCGCTATTTGGCGCGGTCATGTCTCTGCAAGGTGCGATAGACGGTCGGGCGCGACACCGAGAACAGCTCGGCCAGGTCACTGATCGAGTATTCGGTGGTGTCGTAGAGCCTGCGCAGCTCCTTCGCCTGCTTCTCCGAGAGCTTGGGCTTCTTGCCCCTGAGCTTGCCCTTGGCACGCGCCACGGCCATGCCCTCGCGCGTGCGCAGGCGGATGATGTCCGATTCGAACTCGGCGAAGGTGGCAAGGATGTTGAAGAACATCTTCCCCATGGGATCGGTCGGATCGTAGATCGCCTGTCCGAGGGCGAGACGAACAGAGCGCTCCTGAAGACTGGTCGCGATCTCGCGGGCATCGGGGACTGAGCGGGCGAGACGGTCGAGCTTGGTCACGACAAAGGTGTCGCCCGCGCGCACGGCGGCGAGCGCCTGGTCGAGGCCGGGACGCGCCCTCTGGCGTCCTGAAAGCCCGTGATCGGTATAGATGCGGTCAGGTTCGACCCCCAGCTCGATCAGCGCCTCGCGCTGAGCTGTCAGGTCTTGCTTGTCGGTGGAAACACGGGCGTAGCCGATGCGAACGGATTTCATGGGATAAGTGTACGTTAAAGGTACCCTCATCGCAAATTATTTCGTACCATTCAAGTGAGACGCTGACCCCTAGAGATTTGCAGGGAGGATTCCATCGACGAGCAATGTACGCAGAGCCATCCCCTTACGGACAAGCCTCGACCTCGTGATGGTAGATTTTATTCTGTGCGATCTTGTAAATTACCCGCAGCGACTATTGCAACTTATTGCCAATTTAAGGTTAAATAGGGCATATTTTTATTTTAAAAAGGTTTTCACATGCTTATCGGTTATGCTCGCGTCAGTACACAAGATCAAAATCCAGATCGTCAAATAATCGCTTTAAAGAAAGCGGGATGCGAGAAACTTTTTGTCGAGAAAGCTTCCGGAGCGCAGCGCGAACGCTATGAATTAGAAGCTGCGCTTGATTATATGCGCGAGGGCGATACACTCGTTGTATGGAAGTTAGATCGACTGGCTCGCTCAATGAAGCAACTCATCGAGACTGTTGAGATAATTGAAGAAAAGGGGGCAGGTTTCAGTTCTTTGACAGAAGCCATTGACACTACTACAGCGGGTGGCAAGCTCATCTTTCATATATTTGCTGCTTTAGCTGAATTTGAACGCTCGATTATTCGCGAGCGTACACGGGCGGGGTTAGATGCTGCTAGGGCTAGGGGGGGCGTTGTTGCAGAACTCTCACCGTGAAGGATTCACATCACGAATCCAAACGGTTAGACGGGGGTCATGAGCAAGCCCAAGCCCGCCCGCTACCGCACGACGAACTGGTCCGCCTACAACGCTGCGCTGAGGAAGCGCGG
>JALQUE010000129.1 GCA_023260815.1 Roseovarius sp. | reverse complement strand
CTGGCGGAATTCCTGTGTCCAGCGCTGGCTGGGGACCACCTGAAAGATATCGCCTGCGCGGATGTAGTCCTTGGCCTTCTCCACCGCCTGCTTGTAGCCCTCATGGGTGAAATTCGACACCGGCGGGCTGTCTTCGGCTGCGGCGTCGCCCAGATCGCGGGCCTGCCGCGGCAAGGCACGGTCCAGATCGCGCACCGCATCCATCACCCGTTCGGCGGCTTGCGCATAGGCCGCGCGCGCTGACTGCCCGTCAGCGGCCCAGGCCGGGGCCACGACGATCACGTCGCCCTTGACGCCATCCAGCACCGCAACGACAGACGGGCGGATCATCACAGCGTCGGGCAGGCCCAGAGGATCGGGGTTCACGTCGGGCAAATGTTCCACAAGTCGGATCATGTCATAGCCCAGATAGCCGAAAAGCCCGGCGCTGGCGGCGGGCAGATCGTCGGGCAGGTCGATCCGGCTTTCGGCGATGAGGGCGCGCAGATTGGCAAGCGGATCGCCGTGTTGGTCCTCAAAGCTGTCGGTATCGTAGCGCGCCTGTCGGTTGATGCGGCTGGTGGTGCCATGACATTGCCAGATCAGATCGGGTTTCATGCCGATGATGGAATAGCGCCCGCGCACTTCGCCGCCGGTCACGGATTCGAGTATGAAGGCATCGCGGGAAGCCCCCGTCAGCTTGAGCATCAGCGACACGGGCGTGTCCAGATCGGCCGCAAGACGGGCATAGACCACTTGATTTCGCCCGGCGTCGAACCCTTTGGCGAACTCCTCGAAACTTGGTGTCAGCTCCACGAACGGCGCCCCTTACTGGAAATTGCTGTGTACGGCGTTGATCGCCTGCTGATCGATTTCGATCTCGGTGCGGCTCCGGATATCTGTGGCGAGTATCTGGTAGAAATCCTGCGCCACGCTGGACGCGGACTGATCGCGCAGCGCGTTGCGCAGTTGGTTCAGATCCTCGTTGTCAGGCGCGGGCGGGCGCACGGCGTCGAGCCGCAGGATGAACACACGCCCCTCGCCTTCAAGCAAAGAGACATCGCCCGGTTGCATGTCAAACACCGTCTCGATGAACTCGGGCGGGGTATCGGGCTGAAAGCCCTGACGCGTCAGGCTTTGGGCATCAAACGTGTCCAGACCCAGGTCGGCAAATTCGGTCCCGCCGCGCAGATCGGTCATCAGCGCATCGGCCTTTTCGCTCAGCGCCGTGACCGTGGCCTGCTGGCGCCATCCGGCAAGAACCGCATCGCGCACCTCGTCGAGCGGCTGGATCTCGGGCTCGATCACGCGGTCGAGGCGCATGGCAAAGATGCCGCCGTCGCCAAGCTGTTCGACATCGGGAAAATCGTCCTCGGTGATTGCCTCGGCCGCCTGCCGGAAGGCCTCATAGGCGCCGATCCCGTCGGTCACGCCGGGATGCCAGTCGATCCGCCCCTGTTCCATGTCGGTTTCGGCGGCCAGATCCTCGATCGTGGCGCCACCGGCCAGAAGATCGGCAACGCGGTCGATGCGGCTGTCGATCACACGGCGGGCGCGGTCGGCGGCGAGGGTGTCGCGCAGCTGCGGTTGGGCCTCTTCGAAGGTGGTTTCCTGCGCGGACAGAATGGCGTTGACCCGAAACAGCGCCGGTCCAAGTTCCGTTTCCAGCGGGCCGACCACATCGCCGGTCTGTGCTGCGAACACGGCATCTGCGGCGGATCCCAGATCCTCGCGGGCGACATCGCCCAGATCGACATCGACCAGATCCAGACCGCGTCCTTCCACGAGGGTTTCGAAATCGGTGCTGCCGTCGCGGATGCCTGCAATCGCGGTTTCCGCAGCGCCGGTGTCCGCAAAGGCCAGACGCTCGACAAGGCGGCGCTCGGGCTGGTTGAACTCTGCCGCGCGTTCCTCGTAGGCGTCACGCAGGGATTGTTCATCCACCTCGACCGTGTCGATGATCATCTCGGGCGTCAGCCACGCATAGGTGATGCGCTTGGTTTCCGGCGTGGTAAAGCTGGGCAGGTTACCTTGATGGTAGCTGCGCAGATCGTCTTCGGTGGGGACCGGCAATCCGGTGTCCAGATCGGCGCGATCCAGCACGGCCCACGTGATGTCGCGTTCTTCGCCAAGATAGGTCAGCAGGGTATCGAGATAGGCGTCGGGCACGGTCACGCCGGCCATCACGGCGCTTTGCACCAGTGCGCGGGCGGTTTCCTCGCGCATGTCGGTTTCGAATTCGGCTTCCGTCAGGCCGATGCGATCCAAGGCAAAGGCATAGGCTTCGCGGTCGAAATTTCCGTCGATTCCCTGAAAGGCCTGAATGCCAAGGATCTGCTGACGCAGGTTGTCGTCGCCGATCGAGATACCCAGCCGGTCAGCCTCGTGATCAAACGAAGCGGTGGTGACAAGCTGTGCCAACACCTGATCGGGGATGCCCATGGTACGCGCCTGCTGAAACGAGATCGCCTCGCCGCGTTCGGATTCGCGGGCGCGGATTTCGTTCTGCAACGCGCGGCTATATTCGCCCTGCCGGATTTCGGCGGTGCCGACGCGCGCCAAAGTGCTGAATGCGCCACTCAGATTGGTGGCGCCAAAGCCCGCCAGACCAAGGATAAGCAGACCCATGAGGATCCAGACAAACGTTCTCGATATGCCCTTGGCTGCCATGCGGCCCCCTCGTGAAATGGCTGGTAACTCGTGGTTCGGACCTGTCTACGCGCTGTCCGTGGCAGGGGCAAGAGGCCAGCCCAGTGACGCCAGGCGGTCGAACAGCAGCGCGATCCGGGGGCGGTCCACATTGGCGAAGGCCACCCGCATCTGCCGCGCCCCGGCGGTGGAGCCTTCGGGCTGGAACATCGTGCCCGGCAGCAGGAGAACGCCGGCGTCGCGCACCAGTTTCGGGCCGAGTTCGTTCGATGGCAGGGCGAAGGGGTGCTGCAAATAGGCGAAATACGCACCACACCCCATCAGCCGCCAACCTGCGTCGCGCAGTTTGGGCATGTTGTCATGGATCGCCGCGCGACGGTCGAGGATTTCGTCGCGTTCCCCGGCCAGCCATTGCGACAGGTTGCGCATCCCCCAGAGCGCCGCGATCTGGCCCAGTTGGTTCGGGCAGATGGTGACCGTATCGAGGAATTTCTCGACCTCGGCCAGTCGGGCGGTGCTTGTGACCATCGCGCCGACCCGGTGCCCGGTCAGCCGGTAGGCCTTGGAAAAGGAATACAGATGGATCAGCGTATCGCCCCAGTCGGGATCGGTGAAAAGATCATGCGGCGCACCGGGCCGCGCGTCGAAATCCCGGTAGGTCTCGTCGATGATCAGTGCAATGCCGCGCGATCTGGCCAGATCGTAGAAGGCGCGCACCAGATCGGAGGGATATTCCACCCCGCCGGGATTGTTCGGCGTGACAAGCACGATGGCGCGGGTGCGGTCGGTGATCAGATGTGCCGCCTCGTCGGGATCGGGCAGCAATTCGGCATCGGTGGGCAGGGGCATGGTTTTCACACCGCTGATGTCCAGCCACATCTTGTGATTGAAATACCACGGCGTAGGGAGGATCACCTCGTCGCCATCGGTACAGAGGGTGGCGATGCTGGCGCAGAACGCCTGATTGCAGCCCGAGGTGATCGCGACGTTCTGCGCGGTGATGTCGCCGGCATAGGCAGATGACCACTGGGTCGCCAATTCCGCGCGCAACTCGGGATGGCCAAGCACCGGCCCGTAAAGATGGGCCTGAGGGTCGGTCATCGCGGCTTCGGCGATCACGCGGCGCAGCGCTTCTGGGGGAACATCCACCGGGGCGGCCTGACTGACATTGATCAGGGGGCGTTCGTCGGGAAATGTCACGTCCTCCAGCCAGCGGCGGGACTCCATCACCGGCGGCTCAAACGTGGTGGCGGTGCGGGGCAGGCGTGTCATCAGGGTCTCCGATCCGGGTCAGGCGCCGCGATAGGGCTCGACATATTGCAGGGCCATGTCCCAAGGGAAGAAAATCCAGGTGTCCTGGCTGACGCCGGTGATAAAGGTATCGACCTGCGGCTCTCCGCTGGGCTTGGCATAGACTGTGGCGAAATGCGCCTT
>JALQUE010000268.1 GCA_023260815.1 Roseovarius sp. | reverse complement strand
GACCGGTCGAGCCGGAGGTATAGAGGATGAACAGCGGATCCTCGGCGTTCATTTCCTCGGCCGGGCAGTCGGCATCGACCTTCTCCAACTCTTCGTGGAGCCAGTAATCGCCGCTGGAGCGCCACGCGATCTGGTCGCCGGTGCGGCGCACCACAAGGCATTTCACGTCATCGACGTCATGCAGAAGCGCCTGGTTGACGTTGTCCTTGAGCTTGGTCTTGCGGCCACCGCGGGGTGCGGTATCGGACGTGATCACCAGTTTGGCGTCGCAGCCATTGACCCGCGCGCCAAGCGCATCCGGCGAAAACCCGGCGAACACGATCGAATGTATGGCGCCGATCCGGGCACAGGCCAGCATCGCATAGGCGGCCTCGGGGATCATCGGCATGTAGATCACCACGCGATCGCCCTTGGAGACACCAAGGTTCTTGATGACGTTGGCCATCTTGCAGACATGGTCGTGCAATTCGCGGTAGGTGATGTGCAAGGCATCGTCGCCCGGCTCGTCGGGTTCCCAGATGATCGCTGTCTGGTCGCCGCGCGTCGCAAGGTGACGGTCGGTACAATTGGCGGCCACGTTCAGGGTGCCGTCCTCGAACCACTTGATCGACACGTTGCCGAAATCGTAGTTGACGTTCTTGATCTTGGTGAAGGGCTTGATCCAGTCGATGCGCTTGCCGTGTTCGGCCCAGAACGACTCGGGATCGGTCACCGAAGCGGCGTACAGCTGGTCGTATTTCGCGGCGTCGATATGTGCCTTGGCAGCAAAATCGGCTGAGGGCGGATAGGTTTTATCGGACATATCTGACCTTTTCTTTCTTCTGTTCCGGACGGAAGGGTAGGGACCCGCCGACTTGTGTGCAACCACAGCGGCGGGCCGAGATCACGACGGTCTCAGATCGCGAGGTATTCTGCGCGCAGGTCCTCGTTTTCTAGGACTTCCGAGGCCGCACCGTCGAACACGATCGACCCGGTGTCGAGGATGATCGCACGGTCGGCGAGTTCCAGCGCGCGCACGGCGTTCTGTTCCACGAGGATCGTCGTCATGCCCTGTTCCTTGATGATGCGGAGAGTCTTTTCGATCTCGTCCACGATCACGGGGGCCAGTCCCTCGTAGGGTTCATCCAGCAGCAGCACCTTGATGTCCCGCGCCAGAGCACGGGCAACGGCCAGCATCTGTTGTTCGCCACCCGACAGCGTCGTGCCTTCCTGCTTGCGCCGTTCGGCAAGCCGCGGGAACAGTTCGTAGAGGCGGTCAATCGACCAGCCAATCGGTGGGGTGATCTGCGCCAGTTGAAGGTTTTCTTCGACGGTCAGGCCGGAAATGATGCGCCGGTCTTCGGGCACCAGCCCGATGCCGGCCACGGCCGCCTGATGGCTTTTCATCGAGTGCAATGGCTGATGATCCAGCCAAATTTCCCCATGGTTGACCTGCGGGCTGTCCATCCGCGCGATGGCGCGCAGCGTGGTTGTCTTGCCCGCGCCATTGCGGCCCAGAAGCGCCAGAATCTCGCCCTCGTGGACGTTGAAGCTGATGTTCTGGACGATGTAGCTTTCGCCGTAATAGGCCTTCATCTCCCAGATCGACAGGAAGGCCGGAGCGGTTTCGGCGTAGTTCTTGCCCTTTGAGAATTCCGGTTTGACGTTCATCTCTTGATCTCCTCTTTAAGCCGTCTCGCCAAGGTAGGCTTCGCGCACCTTGGGATGGCCCTTGATCTTTTCCGGCGTGTCCTCGACCAGCGGGGAGCCTTGCGCAAGAACGGTGATGCGTTCCGCAAGGCTGAACACCACATGCATGTCATGCTCGATGATCGCGATGGTGATGTCGCGCTCTTCCTTGATTTGCTTGAGCAGGTCGATGGTGTTGTTCGTATCTGCCCGCGCCATGCCGGCGGTGGGTTCGTCCAGCAGCAGAAGGCGCGGCTTTTGCGCCAGACACATGCCGATTTCGAGGCGCCGCTTGTCACCGCGGCTCATCGAGGCCGAGTGGAAATGGCGCTTGTCGGCCATGCCCAACTCTTCGAGCATATGTTCGGCCTCTTCGATGACTTCCTTCTCACTTGCGGTGTTTTCCACCGCATGCATCCGGAAAGATCCGTCGCGGCTGGCGAAGATCGGGATCAGCATGTTTTCCAGAACGGTCAGGTCGCCGAAGATCTCGGGCGTCTGAAACACGCGGGAGATGCCCATCTGGTTGATCTCGTAGGGTTTGCGCCCCAGCACTGACTGACCGTCGAACATCACGCTGCCGGTGTCCGGGATCAGTTTGCCGATCAGGACGTTCAGCAGCGTGGATTTGCCCGCGCCGTTTGGTCCGATGATCGCGTGGCAGGAGTTTTCTGCCACGCTGAGGTTGACGTTGCCCAGTGCCTGAAGGCCACCGAAGCGCTTGTTCACGTCCTTGATTTCAAGAATGCCCATTGTCTGGCTCTCCTTATTCGGCGGGTTCGGTGGTGGATTTCTTGGCGCCTTCTTTGGCCTTTCGGCCCTTGAAGAGACGGGAAATCCGTTGACCCGCTTCGACCAGCCCGCCGGGCAGGAAGATGACGACGGCCATGAACATCAGGCCCAGTGTCAGGTGCCAGCCCTTGCCGATAAATGGATAGACCATGCTAACCACGAAATTCTCAAGCCCGTCAGGCAGGAAAGCGAACCACGTGTGCAGGATGTCGGCGTTGATCTTGGACAGGATGTTTTCCATGTACTTGATCAGGCCTGCGCCCAGAACAGGGCCGATCAGCGTGCCGACACCGCCCAGAATGGTCATCAGAACCACCTCGCCCGAGGCAGTCCAGAACATGCGTTCCGGTCCGGCCAGAGGATCCATCGCCGCCATCAGGCCGCCGGCCAACCCGGCATACATCCCCGAGATCACGAAAGCCGCAAGCATGTAGGGCTTGGCGTTCAGCCCGGTATAGTTCAGCCGTTGCTGGTTTGATTTAATCGCTCGCAGCATCATGCCGAAGGGCGACCGGAAAATGCGGATCGACAGGTAGAAGGCGATCAGCATCACGACGGCGCAGAAGTAATAGCCCGTCGAGAAGGTGAAGACCCAGTCACCCATGGCAAGTTCCGTCGAGCTGCGCATTTCGAGGCCGAACAGGCTGGGCACCGGGAGGTTGCCGTCTGCAGAGGCCTGCTGTCCCAGGATGCGGGGATCCTGCTGTGTCAGCTGCAGGCCGGTCTCGCCGCCAGTCAGACCCTTCTGTAGAAGGCCCTGTTGGTCGGGGCCGTCCATGTCGGTTGCCAGCACCGAGTAGGCGAGTGCATAGGACATCATCGCGAAGGCCAGCGTCAGGATCGAGAAGTAGATGCCAGAGCGTCGCAGGCTGATATATCCGATGACGACCGCGAAAAGACCCGACATCACGATCGACAGGGCCAGCGCGGGGAGCACGTTCATGCCAAACAACTTGAACATCCACATGGCCGCGTAGGAACCAACACCGATGAAGGCCGCGTGACCGAAGCTGAGATACCCGGTCAGGCC
>JALQUE010000254.1 GCA_023260815.1 Roseovarius sp. | reverse complement strand
TTCCCGCCAGTTCCTTTGATCTGGATCTGGAGCATGTGCGCGAGATGATCGAAGGACTGCCTGCAGTCGCCAAGACGGATATCCATATTCGTCAAGGCGGCGTGCTGATGGCCGAGATCGTGGAGCGCGAGCCAGTTGCGCTGTGGCGCACCCGAGACGGTCTGGGCGCTGTGGATATCCAAGGCGTTGTCGTGAGCACGTTGAACGCGCGCGCAGATCGCGCGGACCTGCCGCTGATTGCGGGCGAGGGGGCGGACAGGCTGGTGCCGGAAGCTCTGGACATATTGCGCGCCGCGGCTCCGCTCCAGACACGTTTGCGCGGGCTGGTGCGGATTGGCGAACGCCGGTGGGACGTGGTGCTTGACCGTGATCAGCGTATTTTGCTGCCCGAAACCAAACCGGTGCAGGCCCTTGAACGAGTGTTGGTGTTGAATGACGTACACGACATGTTGGCACGCGATCTGGTGGCTGTTGACCTGCGGCTATCGGGGCGTCCGACGATCCGGATGAATCCCCGCGCTGTCGAGGACTGGTGGCGCGTGACGAAAATGACAATTGGGACACAATAAAAAATGATCGAGCTCTACGAAACCCAACGGGCGATGCGGAATATGCGAAAGGCGGCCATGCAACGTGGCGTGGTCGCGGTTCTGGACGTAGGCACATCCAAGATCGCATGTCTCGTGCTGCGGTTCGACGGGACCGAGCGGCTGGCCGAAAATGACGGGGTTGGCGCGATGGCGGGGCAGGCGGGGTTCCGCGTGATCGGCGCCGCGACGACCCGCTCTCGGGGTGTGCGCTTTGGCGAGATCACCGCGATGGTCGAAACTGAACGCGCCATTCGCACGGCCATTCAGGCTGCACAGAAGATGGCTAATATTCGTGTCGACCATGTGATCGCCTGTTTTTCGGGCGCGGGTCCGCGTTCTTACGGGCTTGCGGGGGCGGTTGATCTGGAAGGGCACACCGTCACCGAGCAGGACATCAGCCGTGTGCTCAGCGCCTGTGACGTGCCGGATTATGGCAGCGGTCGCGAGGTTCTGCACGCCCAACCGGTGAATTTTGCCCTGGATCATCGCTCCGGGCTGGCCGATCCGCGCGGGCAGATGGGCCAGACGCTGTCCACCGACTTGCACATGCTGACGGTTGAAGGCGCCGCCATTCAGAATATTGCGCATTGTGTGAAGCGCTGTGACCTCGAATTGGCGGGGCTTGCCAGCTCGGCCTATGTCAGCGGCATCTCGGCGCTGGTCGAGGACGAGCAGGAGCTTGGAGCGGCTTGCATTGATCTTGGTGGTGGAACGGCGGGCGTGTCGATTTTCATCAAGAAGCACATGATCTTCGCCGACAGTGTCCGCATGGGCGGTGATCATGTCACGAATGACATCTCCATGGGGCTGCAAGTGCCGCAGGCGACCGCTGAACGGATCAAGACATTCTATGGCGGGGTTGTCGCGACGGGCATGGATGACCGCGAAATGATCGAGATCGGCGGCGAGACCGGCGATTGGGAACACGACCGCCGCACTGTCAGCCGCGCCGAACTGATCGGCATCATGCGACCGCGTGTCGAGGAAATCCTCGAAGAGGTCCGCGCACGGCTGGATGCTGCAGGGTTCGACCATTTACCAAGCCAGCAGATCGTGTTGACAGGCGGCGGCAGCCAGATTCCGGGCCTTGACGGTCTGGCAAGCAAGATACTTGGCCATCAGGTCCGGCTGGGCCGGCCCCTGCGGGTGCATGGCCTGCCTCAGGCGGCCACGGGCCCCGGCTTCTCCAGCGCGGTGGGCATGTGCCTCTTTGCGGCGAACCCGCAGGATGAATGGTGGGACTTTGAAATTCCCGTCGATCGCTACCCGGCCCGATCTTTGAAGCGGGCGGTTAAATGGTTCAAGGACAACTGGTGAACGCAATATGTGGTCATATCGGCGAAATCCCGCGTGAAGGGGCAAAAATATGGCCATATTTTGTGTCATTTCGTTGTTTTTTGGGTGACGCAAGGGGCAACCATCGGTAAGAATGGTCGTGATTAGGCAGAAAACTGGCCTGTCTGGCAGAGGCAGGCGCAACAGCAGGCGGATGATAGAGCAATGACTTTGAACCTCACGATGCCAGGACAGGATCAGGAACTGAAACCCCGCATCACCGTGTTCGGTGTCGGTGGTGCCGGTGGTAACGCGGTCAACAACATGATCGAAAAGAAGCTGGACGGGGTCGACTTCGTCGTGGCCAACACCGACGCGCAGGCGCTGCAGCAAAGCAATGCCGAACATCGCGTGCAGCTGGGCGTCAAGGTGACCGAAGGGCTTGGCGCGGGCGCCAAGGCGTCTGTCGGTGCCGCCGCGGCAGAAGAGAACATCGAACAGATCGTCGATCATCTGGCTGGCGCGCATATGTGCTTCATCACCGCCGGCATGGGCGGCGGTACGGGCACGGGCGCCGCGCCGATCATCGCGCAGGCCGCACGCGAGCTTGGCGTTCTGACAGTGGGCGTTGTGACCAAGCCGTTCCAGTTCGAGGGCGCAAAGCGGATGCGCCAGGCCGAAGAGGGCGTGGAAGCCCTGCAAAAGATGGTCGATACCCTGATCATCATTCCGAACCAGAACCTGTTCCGGTTGGCAAATGAGAAAACCACCTTCACCGATGCGTTCTCGATGGCGGATGATGTCCTCTATCAGGGCGTGAAAGGCGTGACGGACCTGATGGTGCGGCCGGGCCTGATCAACCTCGATTTTGCCGATGTGCGCGCCGTGATGGACGAGATGGGCAAGGCCATGATGGGCACTGGCGAAGACTCGGGCGAGGATCGCGCGATCCAGGCTGCCGAGAAGGCCATCGCCAACCCGCTGCTCGATGAAATCAGCCTGCGTGGCGCCAAGGGTGTTCTGATCAACATCACGGGCGGCCATGATCTGACTTTGTTCGAACTGGACGAAGCGGCAAACCGTATCCGCGAAGAAGTGGACCCGGATGCCAACATCATCGTCGGTTCCACACTGGACACGAGCATGGAAGGCTCGATGCGCGTGAGCGTTGTGGCCACGGGTATCGATGCGCATTCTGACCGCAATGAAACACCGATGCCGCGTCGTTCGATGGCCGCGCCGCTGCGCCCGGCAGTTGAGCCGCACCATGAAGAAGACATGGCGGGCGAATACCAGGAGACTCCGGTCACTGCCTACCGCGCCGAGTCCGAGCCAAGCCTGTTCCAGGACGACGATCTGGACGCGCAGCGCGCCGCTGCCGAGGAGCAGATGGAAGACATCTTCGACGACGGTCAGGCCGCGTCCCAATATCACGACGATGATCTGCCACCGCCGGCCTATCCCCCGCGCGCTGACGAGTTCGATCCCGCTGCGCATCACGCACAGCACAGAAACGAACGCGAAGAGTTTGTCGCGCCAAGTGGGGCCCGCCCCGCGCCGGGCACCCCTTCGCCCGAGGCAATGGCCCGCCTTCAGGCCGCCGTCAGCAAAGCGCCGGACGCCCGCGAACGCCAGCCCCAAGCCGCCGCTCCGCAAGAGCCGCAGCATGATCCGCGCCCGCGTTTCGGAATCAACTCGCTGATCAACCGCATGACAGGACACGGTGAGCAGGAAGCGCAGCGCCCGGCACGGCAGCAGCCGACCATGCAGGCGTCGCAAACCCGGCAAGCAGCGCCCGAGCCGCATGGCGAGGATGACGAGCAGATTGAAATACCGGCATTCCTGCGTCGTCAAGCGAACTAAACCTGCCTGAAATTGACCGGAAAGAGCCGCTTTAGGGCGGCTCTTTTTGTATATGGAACAGGTGCTTACAGTGCCGAGTTTACGCATGGGCGGGAATTCGCCAACGCATCACGGAAGATGTTTCAAGACGTTGCAAAGATTGAGTTGAGCCTTGGGCACCTGGCAACTAAACCGCTTGTTAATCATTTAAGGCGTGGCCTGTCCGCGTGTACGAGGGTCATCTTGCAGACAACGATCAAGGCACCAGTTTCGTTCAAGGGCGTTGGATTGCATTCCGGGCAACCGGCCTGTGCGACCATTCTGCCTGCCGCAGCGGGTCACGGGATTGTATTCCGCCGCAGCGACATGGCCCATGATCATGCGATCATTCCCGCGCTTTGGAACCATGTTCATCAATCTCCCCTCTGCACCTTGCTGGAAAACCAGCACGGCGCGACCGTGTCGACGGTTGAGCATATCATGGCGGCTCTGGTTGGCTGTGGACTCCACAATGCCATCATCGAAATTGACGGTCCCGAGGTTCCGATCCTTGACGGAAGCTCGGCCGCATTTGTTCGCGGCATCCTTTCAAGCGGCGTGCGTCACCTTGGTATTCCGGTCCGTGCCCTGCGCGTTCTTGAAACAATTGAGGTGCGGCGCGGTCAGGCTTGGGCGCGCTTCGCGCCGCATGACAGCCTGATGATCGAGTTCGACATCGAATTCGAGGATGCGGCCATCGGCAGCCAGAGGAAAACTCTGAACATGTCGAATGGCAGTTTCGTTCGCGAACTCAGCACCAGCCGCACGTTCTGCCGCAAGGCAGATGTGGATGTCATGCGCTCGAACGGGCTGGCGCTTGGTGGGACGCTTGAAAACGCCGTTGTCGTGGATGGCGAGCGCGTTCTGAGCCCCGGTGGTTTGCGCCACGAAGACGAGGCCGTGCGCCACAAGATGCTGGATGCGGTTGGCGACCTGGGCTTGGCCGGTCTGCCAATTCTGGGTCACTATCACGGCTTCCGCGCCGGGCATGCCCTGACCAATGACCTTCTGTGCGAGATGTTCTCGCGGCCGGGCAGCTTTGAAACCATTCTTTGCGATGATTTGACGGCTGCGCGCCTTCCCGGTGTCGGCGTTCACTGGGGCGAAATTCCCGAAGTGGCCTGACGCCAAAAAACGGCCAAAGACATTTTGCACGGGAAATTTATGTGCTAGGACCAATCCTGAAACATCGGGTATCGGCCCGAAAATGCGCAAGATAGGTGAGTTCAAGCATGACAATCGGCAAGTCCCGGGCAACACTGGTCGGTGCAATCGTCGTGGGCCTTGTCCTTGCAGGCTGCAGCGACAGAGGCAGCGTGGAACGCGGCGATGTCGATTTCGAGAACTTCACGGCCGAACAGATCTACGAGCGCGCGGAATATGACCTGTCGCAGAACGATCCGGACCTTGCCGCTCAGGTGTTCGGAGAGGTTGAGCGCCTCTATCCCTATTCGGAATGGGCCAAGCGCGCGCTGATCATGCAGGCGTTTTCCTACCATCAGGCAGAGGACTATGAAAACAGCCGCGCGTCGGCGCAGCGTTTCATTGATTTCTATCCCACAGATGAGGACGCAGCCTACGCTCAGTATCTGTTGGCGCTGAGTTACTATGACCAGATTGATGAAGTCGGGCGCGATCAGGGGCTGACCTTCCAGGCCTTGCAATCCCTGCGAGAAGTCATCGAGCGCTACCCCGACAGCGAATACGCGCGATCCTCGATCCTCAAGTTCGATCTGGCCTTTGACCATCTGGCCGCCAAGGAAATGGAAATCGGTCGCTACTACCTGCGCCGGGATCATTTCTCGGCGGGGATCAACCGGTTCCGTGTCGTGGTCGAGGATTTTCAAACCACCAGCCATACGGCCGAGGCGTTGCACCGTCTGGTCGAATCCTACCTGTCGCTTGGCCTGACAGACGAGGCGCGCACGGCAGGCGCGATCCTTGGCTACAATTTCCGCGGCACCAAATGGTATGAGGACAGCTACACGCTGCTGACCGGACAGGGGCTGACGCTGGAAGCCGCCGGGGACAGTTGGCTGCGGCAGGTCTATCGCCAAATGATTCAGGGCCGCTGGCTGTAATGGGGCGGCGGGAACGCCGCCGTCACCGGGACACATCCAATGCTGCGCGCACTTGATATCCGCGACATTCTCATCATCGATCATCTGGAACTGGCTTTTCAGCCGGGTCTGAACGTACTGACCGGCGAAACCGGGGCAGGCAAATCCATTTTGCTCGACTCGCTCGGGTTCGTTCTGGGCTGGCGGGGCAGGGCCGAGCTTGTCCGTCAAGGCGCGGATCAGGGCGAGGTCGTCGCCGAGTTCGATTTGCCCAAAGGCCATCCCGCGCGCGCCGTTCTGGTGGATGCTGGTTTGCCGGAGGAGGATCAATTGATCCTGCGCCGGGTCAACACCAGCGATGGGCGAAAGACCGCGTGGGTGAACGACCGTCGGTGCTCGGGAGAGGTTTTGCGGCGTCTTTCGGACACCCTGGTGGAATTGCACGGTCAGCATGATGATCGGGGCCTGTTGGACCCGAAGGACCACCGCGCGTTGCTGGACGCCTTCGGCGCGTTGGATGAACTGAAGTCGCAAACACGAACAAAATGGCGCGGCGTGGCCGAAGCGGGCAAGGCGCTGTCACGCGCCGAGGCTGCCTTGCAGGAGGTGCGCACCGAAGAAGATTTTCTGCGTCATGCCGTAGGGGAACTGGATGCGCTCGATCCCCAACCGGGCGAGGATGAAACACTCGATGCCCGGCGACGCCTGATGCAACAGGCCGAACGGATTCGCGAAGATATCTTGCGTGCGCAGGCGGCTTTGGGTCTGGACGGGGCCGAAGCGTCTGCGAGCGATGCTCTGCGATGGCTCGAGGGCGTGGCCGATCGGGCCGAAGGCCAGCTGGATGCGCCGATTGCGGCCTTGGGTCGGGCGATGGTTGAACTGGATGAGGCAGCCCAAGGGGTGACCCGCTGTCTGGACGGGTTGACCTTCAACCCGTTGGAATTGGAAGAAACCGAGGAACGGTTGTTCGCGATCCGGGCGCTGGCGCGCAAACATGGCGTGGCCCCGGATGATCTGGGCGGCTTTGCGGATGACCTGCGCGCCAAGCTGACAGCGTTGGATCAGGGAGACGCCGATCTTGCAGCCTTGCGGGCAGCCATGGCGCAGGCGCAAGCGGAGTATGATGCCGCCGCCGATGCGTTGACTGCAGCACGCCACGAGGCGGCGGGGCGGCTTGATGCGGCGGTCACTTCTGAACTCGCGCCGCTCAAGATGGAGAGGGCGGTTTTCACAACGCAGATCACCCGTTCCGATCCGGGACCTGACGGGCGTGACGTGGTGACCTTCACCGTGGCGACCAATCCCGGCGCGCCTGCTGGCCCACTCAACAAGATCGCGTCGGGGGGCGAACTCAGCCGGTTTCTTCTGGCCCTCAAGGTCTGTCTGACCGGAACCGATAGCGGCCTGACCATGATCTTCGATGAGATTGATCGCGGGGTCGGCGGGGCGACGGCGGATGCGGTAGGCCGGCGGCTGGCGCAATT
>JALQUE010000141.1 GCA_023260815.1 Roseovarius sp. | reverse complement strand
GCGTCCAGGCACTGGCCCGATGCTGGAAGAAGGCATGTTCTTCACCATCGAGCCGATGGTCAATCTTGGCCGCCCGGAAACCAAGGTGCTGGCCGATGACTGGACAGCGGTAACGCGCGACAAATCCCTTTCTGCGCAGTTCGAGCATTCGATCGGCGTCACAGCGGATGGCTGCGATATCTTCACCCTGTCCCCCGGTGGCCGGTTCCACCCGACGTGGAAAACGACCTGACGCGCGTCTAACGGGCGCCGGTCAGCCACCACAAAGGATCAGGCGGCCGTGGCGAACCGCGCCAGAAACCGGGTCATCTCGGCTTCGGACGGGGCCATGCCGGTATATGCGCGCGCGTAGAACGGCACGCGCTCAAGCCGGGTAAAAAGCGTCTCGTTAACCTGCATCGAGATATAGCCGATCTGCCCATGGTATAGCATGCTGGTGCGCACATAGGCATCTTGTGGCACGTACCCGTGGCGTTCCAGCATCGCCTGCAGCGCCGCGATCCGGTGGCTGTCAGCGGCGTTCAGGCGGGCCATGACCTGATCGGATTGCAGCGCCCAACCCCGGATGGCGAATTCCAGCCGCGCATCGAAACAGGTCTCGTCGATGAAACAGGCAATGACATTCAGCACCGCCTCGTTGGCGGTGGCGGCATAGGCGTTGGCCGCCTCCAGAAGATGCGCCGAGTTGGTTGCCTCCCAATGATCCAACAGCGCATTCAGAAGATCGCCACGATCCGTGAAGAACCAGTAAAAGCTGGTCCGCGACAGGGACAGCGCCCCGGCCAGGGGCTGTATCTTGACCGCATCGACCCCGCCCTCGATCAGCGCGGTCAGCGCCGCCTCCAACCACAGCTCCCGCGAGCCGCGCCAGCCGCTTTCCTTGCGCGCCCCATCCAGGCCGCCCGCCGTGTCAGAACCTTGCACCACCATCGCGCCCATCTAAAATGTGCATACTCGTCATGAAACTTGACATGAATGAACATTTTTTTCAACGTCGATCAAACCGCGGCAGATTCGAAAAGGCGCGCCGATGTCCAGCGACCCCCTGCTTCAGCCCTACCAGTTGAAACATCTGACCCTGAAGAACCGGATCATGATCACGTCGCACGAACCGGCCTATGCCGAAGACGGGCTCCCCAAGGAAGCGTACCGCGCCTATCACGTGGAACGCGCCAAAGGCGGTGTGGCGCTGACCATGACAGCCGGATCGGCGGTGGTCTCACGCGACAGCCCGCCTGCCTTCAACAACATCCTGGCCTATCGCGATGACGTTGTCGGATGGATGCGCAAGCTGACCGACGAATGCCACGATCATGGCTGCGCGGTGATGATCCAGTTGACGCATCTGGGCTGGCGCACGCGGTGGGACAGGGGCGACTGGCTGCCGTCGCTGTCCCCCGGTCCCGACCGCGAGCCTGCGCATCGCGCCTTTCCCAAGGTGGTCGAAGACTGGGACATCGCGCGCATCGTGCAGGATTACGCGGACGCCGCCGAACGGATGAAGGCGGC
This sequence comes from Roseovarius sp., assembly GCA_023260815.1. Lineage (GTDB taxonomy): Bacteria > Pseudomonadota > Alphaproteobacteria > Rhodobacterales > Rhodobacteraceae > Roseovarius. The sequence continues at coordinate 11,942 of JALQUE010000141.1, read as the reverse complement.
GGGCCTCGACGGGATCGAGCTGGAGGCCTATGGGCATTTCATGGACGCCTTCTGGTCACCGAGGCTGAATGCGCTGGACGCGCCCTATGGCGGCGATCTGAACAACCGGATGCGGTTTGGGCTGGACGTGCTGCGCGCGATCCGCGACCGGGTGGGCGATGCGTTCATCGTCGGCATCCGCTGCGTGGCCGACGAACAGGCCTAAGGCGGCATCGACAAGGCCGAAGGGATCGAGATCACGCGACGGCTGCGCGACAGCGGACTGATCGATTTTCTGAACGTGATCCGCGGTCATGTCTCGACCGATGCGGCGCTGACCGATGTGATCCCGGTGCAGGGCATGCGCAGCGCCCCGCATCTGGATTTCGCCGGAGAGATCCGTGCCGAAACCCAGGTGCCGGTGTTCCATGCCGCGCGCATCCCCGATGTGGCCACGGCCCGGCACGCCATCGCCAGCGGCAAGCTGGACATGGTCGGCATGACCCGCGCCCATATCACCGAGCCGCATATCATCCACAAGATCATCGCCGGGGAGGAAGACCGCATTCGCCCCTGCGTGGGTGCGAATTACTGCCTTGATCGCATCTATCAGGGGGGTGCGGCGCTGTGCATCCACAACCCCGCCACCGGGCGCGAACTGTCGCAACCGCATCTGATCCCGCAGGCCGATACACATAAACGCGTGCTGATCGTCGGCGCCGGTCCCGGCGGGCTGGAAGCGGCGCGCGTCGCCGCACAACGCGGCCATGCGGTAACGGTCCACGAAGCCGCCCCCGATCCCGGAGGACAGATCAGGCTGACCGCACGCAGCGCGCGGCGGCGCGAAATGCTGTCGATCATCGACTGGCGCATGGCGGAATGCGACCGGCTTGGCGTGGCCTTTCACTTCAATTCTTTTGCCGACACGGGCACCGTGACCGATGCCGCCCCCGATGTGGCGATCATTGCCACCGGCGGCCTGCCCCATACCGAGATGCTGCGCGAAGGCAACGATCTGGTGGTGTCGGCCTGGGATATCCTGTCGGGCGATGCGGCCCCCGGTCAAAACGTGCTGATCCATGACGAAGCCGGCGACAACGCCGCCCTGCAAGCCGCCGAACGCATCGCCGAGGCCGGTGGCCGGGTCGAGATCATGACCCCCGACCGCGCCTTCGCGCCCGAGGTCATGGGCATGTCGCTCACCCCCTATATGCGGGCGCTGCAAAAGCTGGACACCACCTTTACCGTCACCTGGCGCCTGTTGGGCGCGCGGCGCGACGGCAATGAACTGCTGGCCGAAATCGGCAGCGATTATGGCGGGGTGACACGTCACCGGCGGGTCGATCAGATCGTGGTGAATTACGGCACACGGCCACTGGATGACCTGTATTTCGATCTCCGGCCCGTGTCGTCCAATCTGGGCGAGGTGGATTACGACGCCTTCATCGCAGGCAGGCCGCAGACCCTTGCCCGCACCAATCCCGACGGGGCGTTTCAACTGTTCCGCATCGGCGATGCGGTGTCGTCCCGCAATACCCATGCCGCGATCTATGATGCCCTGCGGCTGTGCAAGGTTCTGTAATGAGATCGGTCAAAACCATCCACGTCATATCCGCCCATGCCGAAGGCGAGGTGGGCGATGTCATCGTCGGCGGGGTTCTGCCGCCGCCCGGCGACACCATCTGGGACCAAAGCCGCTGGATCGCACAGGATCAGACCCTGCGCAATTTCGTGTTGAACGAGCCGCGTGGCGGGGTCTTTCGACACGTCAACCTTCTGGTGCCGCCCAAACATCCCGACGCGCAGGCCGCGTGGATCATCATGGAACCCGAGGACACGCCGCCGATGTCCGGGTCAAACGCGATCTGCGTGGCGACGGTGCTGCTCGAGTCCGGGATCGTGCCCATGCAAGAGCCGGAAACCCATCTTGTCCTCGAAGCCCCCGGCGGGCTGGTGCGGGTGCGCGCCGAGTGCCGCGATGGCAAGGCCGAACGTATCTTTGTGCGCAACCTGCCCTCCTTCGCGGCCCGGCTTGACGCCAGACTGGACGTCGAAGGGATCGGCACGCTGACCGTCGATACCGCTTATGGCGGCGACAGTTTCGTGATCGTCGACGCCGCAGCGATGGGGTTTGCCCTTGATGCCGACGAGGCCGCCGATATCGCGCGGCTTGGGGTGCGGATCACCAACGCGGCGAATGCGCAACTCGGCTTTGAGCATCCCGAAAACCCGGACTGGCGGCACATCTCGTTCTGTCTGTTCGCCGGACCGTTGCACGCGGGGCCGGACGGGCTTGAGACGCGCGCGGCGGTCGCCATTCAGCCCGGCAAGGTGGATCGGTCGCCCACCGGCACGGCGCTGTCGGCGCGCATGGCGGTCCTGCATGCAAGGGGCGTGATGCAAACCGGCGACAGGCTGACGGCGCGATCGGTCATCGGCTCGACCTTCGCGGGCAGCATCCTCGCGGAAACGGTGGTTGGCGGGCGTTCCGCGATCCTGCCCGAAATCTCGGGGCGGGGGTGGATCACGGGGATACATCAGCACATGCTCGACCCTTCCGATCCCTGGCCCGAGGGGTATCGGCTGACCGATACTTGGCCGCGCATGACCACCGTCTGACCACCGTCTGACCGGGGGTGCGCCTGTCGCGGATCGCCTCAGAACTGCGACGACAGCAACGCCAGATGCCGCGAGACGATCTGTTCGTAGCGTCCCTCCTGCTTGAGGCGCGCAATACCCGCGTTCAGCCGATAGAGATGCGTCGTGCCGCGCCAATGGCTTTTCGAGATGATCACATGCAGTCCGACCAATGACACAGGCCGTTCCAGCGGCACGATCTGGTCACGCCATCCGTTTTCCAGCAGAACGCTGCCCCCCACGAACAGATCCACCGACACGGCGTCAACCTCTCCGGCCAGCACCTGTTCAAAGCATCCCCTTGCCGTGGGCGCGGTGACATAGGTGATCTTGCCATCCGCGATCCAACGGCGATCGCCTGCGTCAAGGTCATGGGTGAACACCCCGTCGGGCCGGCACAGCGACTTGCCCTGCAGATCGGCATCGGCCTGAAACGGAAACTGACGGTCCGCGCGCACGAACAGCATCATCGGCACATCCATCAACGGATCCGAGAAGTGAAATGCCCGACACAACCGATCTTCGGGCGCGGCCTCGCAATCCGGCCTTGCATGGGGAAAGCCCATATCGAACGCCACCGATTCAAGCAGCGCAATCTGTTCTGCCCGGTCGGTGCCGATCGACACAGCATGGCTGACCGGCGACGGGGACAGGTCCAGCGCGGTGGTCACCAAGTCCGGGATCAGCCCCATCTGCGGCAGGCTATGCCCCACGAAAGGCGCAAGATCACCGATGCCCAACAGGTTGATCTCGGCGTTCTGCCGTTCCAGAGGCGCATCCACGACGGCCTCAGGCGCGGGGGCGCCCGCAAGACACGGCACCCGAAGCGTTCGCCCGGGGATCACCGTCGCCCCGGCCAGTTGCGCCGCGTTGACCTCATAGAGAGCGGCCCAGTGCGACCGGTCGCCGTAATGAAACTCGGCAATGCTGAACAGGGTATCTCCGGGCTGCGCCTTGTAATCGACATCGCACAGGGCGGCGGCAATCTGCGCGGTCAGGCACAGCGCCCCGAACGGTGCGGTCAATCGGATCAGCCAGTGGATCGGTGTCGTCTGGATCATGCACCCTCCTTTCGCGATGCCCGCGCGCAGTTTCAGAGACCGGCCCAAATGCGCGTCATGTGCTCTTCCACGATCGTCTGATAGGTGCCGTCCTCGCGGATGCCGCGCAGACCGTTGTTGATCAGCGCAAGCAACTCTTGCGCCTGCGGGTGGGTCTTGTGGACAAAGACGTGAATTCCCACGATCGACAACGGGCGCGGCAATACCGTGATCCGATCCTCATACCCCAGCTCCTTCATCGCCGCGCGCCCGATGAATTCGGACAGCGACAGGAGATCCGCCTCGCCCTCGGCCACCATGCGGAAGCAATCCGCAACGGTCTGCGGCGTCACCAGCTTGACCTTGTCATCCAAGATCCAGCGCCGTCCCTCACCGTCCAGATCGAAGGTCAAAAAGCCGACAGGCCGACAGATGGTCTTGCCGATGATGTCGGCGTCACTGTCAAAGCGGATCGGATTGTCCTTGCTGGCAAAGACCAGCATCAACGTCTCGAACATCGAATCCGACGACAGGAAATCGCGGCAGCGCATGATATCGGGCGTCAGGTTGCAATCCGGCAGATACCACGGAAATCCCATATCCAGCAGCGCGTTCGACAACAGCGGATCGAAATGCGAGCCCCAGTCATTCACCCAATGGATCGCAAAGCCCTGGCTGGGATTGGCCTTGCGCATGGCACGGTCCACGATGTCGGTGATCAGCCCGCCATTATGCCAATCCTTGTCGGTGAACGGCGCATAATCGCCCCCCGTCAACAGATTGATCCGGTTTCTGACCGCCGCCGTGCCCGGCTGGACGGTCACCGGCGTGATCACGCTTGTGTCCACCGCCGCCACCTCTCGTCCGCCCTCAAGCCCGACAGGAAGCCCGTCGATACAGGTCAGCGTCAGCCGCATACCCACCGAAATCGCGTTCGGGCTTTGGCCGATGGCCGCGATATTGTCGCGATGGATCACACTCCACATACCGGCATTCTTGTACAGACGGTCGGCAATCACCGACAGGCTGTCACCGGACTGCACGGTATAGGTGCCACCACAGGTCTGCGCATCGGCACGCCCCCCGGTTGCGATCATGAGAACGAAAAGAAAAACAGACAGAACATACGTCATGGGGTTACTCGATGGGGCGCGCAAACGCGGCGCCGTTTGGTTGGGGTTGAAACCGGACGGGCAAAGCCCTTGCATGCAAACGCGCCCGCCACCTCAGCCGCCCGCAAAAAGCGCGACGACGGTTTTTGTATCGACCGTACCATCTGCCTTGATCAAAGCGGGCGGAACTGTGATCTCACCGCGCTGATGCGCCAGATTGACCATTCGGTCGATATAATCCTCCGATTGCCCTTGGCTGATCGCCTCTGCGACCATGCGGTAAAGACGGTTGTTCTCGGCCATCCTCGCGACGGCATCCGGGGCTGGGGGTGGCATGGAAGCTGCGCCCGGATTGCGCAAAGCGGCCAGCGCTGCCTGTGCGTACTGGCTGACCACATCGCCCTCGGGGTGCATCCCCTGCCCTGCGCTTGGCGCCGGCGCGGAAATGGCCAACCCATCAGCCACAGGTGACGGCGCAGCCACACCATTTGGGTCTTGAGGGGGCGCAGGCAGCGCGGGCGCCACAGGCAGAGCCGCCACCGCCGTTTGCGCCGTGGTCCGCTCACCAAACACGGCAAAGGCCAATCCGCCGCTGACCACCAGCAGCAGCACCGCCGCCACGCCCAGCAACAGCTTGCGCCGCGCGTCAGGGTCAAATGCAAGCGCCAAAAGGGGCGCAAGGCGCGCGCGGGACCGCGCAATGGCCCGCGTTCCTGTCTCCGCGCCGATCTCCGCGCCGGCCTCCGCGCCAGCTGTGGCCGCGCGCAGCAGACCATCCAGTCGCTGCCGCAAGGCCGCAGGGGCCGCCGCCGCCGCCTCCACATCGACCGCGAACTGGGTTTGGGGCGCTTCCGGCGCGTCCCTGTCGGGATCCGGCATGACCGCCATACGCTCCGCCGACGGCATCTCGACGCCAGACACATGGCCAGCGACGATCCGTCTCCGAACTGTGGCGGATTTCTTCACAGTCAACGGCTTGCGTGTCACCGCAGACCTCTGCGCTTGGGCCATATTACACACCCTCACTATCACTCATATAAAATTACGGCAGCCATCACAGGCTACCTGATCCCAAGGGTTCGTCAACCAAAAGTGGCAAGAAATTTCCACGATCTAGTGGTTATCGGCCAATTTCAGGACACAATTTGTGTGTCCAAGCCGATTTCCTGGACCATCCGCCTGTCATGCACCAGCGGCGCAACACCCGGCGGCCTCAATCGTCGCGCCCTGCGCGTCGTCATCACCGGTCTTTACATGGAGGGAATTTGGTGGAGCCTAGGGGGATCGAACCCCTGACCTCTTGCATGCCATGCAAGCGCTCTCCCAGCTGAGCTAAGGCCCCATAGAAACAAGCCGGTCCCGGCCCGTCGTCGCCGCTATCTAGGCAAAGCGACAGGCGGGATCAAGTGGAAAATCCCGCCCTTTCGCATTTCGCAGTCAGCTGTCGTTGTCCTCGTTGGACACGTCAGCGATATCGTCGAGCGACACGTTGTCGTCATCGTCGTCATCTTCCAGAACGTCGTCACCAAGATCGACATCGACGTCATCATCATCCAGTACCGCGGAATCGTCATCGACATCCGTGGACTTCAGTTTCTTCGTTTCGGCGTCTTCTTCATCTGCCGTGATCGACCGGCTCTTGCCGGTATTGATCTCGACGACCTCACCCGTATACGGGCTGACAATCGGGTTCTTGTTCAAATCATAGAACCGCTTGCCGGTCGTCGGGCAAAGTCGCTTGACGCCCCATTCTTCCTTGGGCATGGGCAATCCCCTTCAAATCTTTCTGTCTTGTCGACGGTCTGCGCCACCTGCCATAACGCGGGGGAGGTGTCAAAGCCTTTAAGCAAACCCGCGCATCGCACCGAACACGAGGGCATATGGGCCACCACATCCTGCCGGGCAACCCCCCTGTGGAACTCATCCTGCGCCGCTCCCCTCAGGCGCGGCGGATTTCACTGCGCGTGTCGCGGCTTGACGGGCGGGTCACGTTGACCCTGCCGCGCGGCGTCCGCGAAAGCGAGGCTCTGGATTTCGCCCGCACCAAGGAAGGCTGGCTGCGCGCGCAACTGGCCACCCAACCCGACAGCATCCCCGTCACCGAAGGCACGCGCATCCCGGTCGAAGGCCAGCCGCGCCTGATCCTCCGCGGCTCGGGCAAGCGAATCGTTCTCGGCGCCGACAGCATCACCTTGCCTGGCCCGCCCGATCATGTGCCCACCCGCCTTCAGGCCTGGCTCAAGACGCTTGCGCGCGACCGTCTGGCGCAGGCCTCGGACCGGTATGCACAAACCCTGGGGCGACCTTACGCACGCCTCAGCCTGCGCGACACGCGGTCCCGGTGGGGGTCCTGCACCTCCTCGGGGGGGTTGATGTATTCCTGGCGTCTGGTGATGGCCGCGCCCGACGTGCTCGATTATGTCGCCGCCCACGAAGTGGCCCACCTGGCCGAGATGAACCACTCCCCCGCCTTCTGGGCGGTGGTGGCGCGGCTCTATCCCGGATATCACGCGCCGCGCCTGTGGCTCCGCCAGCATGGCGCGGACCTGCACCGCTATCGCTTCGACGACTGACCGTTTCAGCGATTGACCCGGACGACCTTTGTGATCACAAATGGGGAATGCTGCTCAATCCGCGCCCAGACCCCGCCCCCTCCGCCCATGACCGCGTTTATCGCGGCCTGCGCAGTCGCATCATGCATGGCGAACTGGCCCCCGGCCTGTCGCTGACCCTGCGTGGCATCGGCGCGGAATTCGACGTCTCGATGACGCCCGCGCGCGAAGCCGTGCGCCGCCTCTCGGCCGAAGGCGCGCTGACGATCTCCAGCTCGGGCCGGGTGACCACCCCCGAACTCAGCAACGAACGGATCGAAGAACTGGCCGCCCTGCGCGCCCTTCTGGAAGTGGAACTGGCCAGCCGCGCGCTGCCGCGCGCCCATATCGCCCTCATCGAACGGCTGCAAAGCATCAACTCGCGGATCTCCGACGATATCGCCCGGCAAGACGCGGTCGGCTATATCCGCCGCAATCTCGAATTCCACCGCACGCTTTATCTGCGCGCTCAGGCGCCCGCGATGCTGGCCATGGCCGAAACCGTCTGGCTGCAACTGGGGCCGACCATGCGGGCGCTCTATGGCCGCCTCAGCCGCAAGGATCCACCGCATTACCACCGGCTGATCATCAGCGCCCTCAAGGCCGGTGACGAGCCGGGGCTGCGCCTGGCCGTGCGCTCGGATGTGACCCAAGGCCTCAGGATGCTGGTGGCCTGATCCGATGGAGCTGCCCGTCGTCCTGATCTCACTCGGGGTGCTCTTCCTGACAGGGCTCGCCGCCGATGCGCTTGGCCGCCGCACCCGCCTGCCCCGCGTGACGGTCCTTCTGGCCTGCGGCATCGCCGTCGGCAGCGCCGGTTTCGATCTCATCCCGCCGGAAATCCAGGCACTTTACGAGTTTCTGTCGGTCACCGCCCTGACCATGGTGGCCTTCGTCCTCGGTAGTTCGCTCACCCGCAAATCGCTGGCGCGGCATGGCCGCCCGATCCTCTGGATATCGCTGATGATCGTGCTCGGCACCGTGGCGCTGGTGACACTGGGCCTCTGGCTCATGGGCCTGCCGCCGGCTGCGGCGCTCCTGTTGGGGGCGATCGCCACCGCCACCGATCCCGCCGCCACACAGGACGCGATCCGCCAAAGCGGCGCGCGCGGGCCGTTTGTGGCCGAACTCAAGGGCATCGTCGCCATCGACGACGCCTGGGGCCTCATCGCCTTCTCGCTGGCCGTGGTCTTTGCCCTCGGGCTGACCGGCACCATGAGCCTGCACATGCTGGGCGATGCCGCCTGGGAAATCGGCGGCGCGCTGGCCATCGGCGCCGCGATCGGCCTGCCCTCGGCCTATCTCACGGGACGGCTTCGCAAGGGCGAGCCGATGCTGACCGAGGCGCTCGGGATCGTCTTTCTGGTCGCCGGCCTGTCGATCTGGGCCGAGGTGTCCTTTCTTCTGGCCGGCATCACCACCGGCTGCGTGATCGCCAACATGGCCCGCCACCACGGGCGCGCCTTCCACGAGATCGAACATATCCAGTGGCCCTTCATGATCCTGTTCTTCCTGTTGGCCGGCGCGTCCCTCAAACCCGATCAACTGGCGCAGGCCGGGCTGATCGGGCTGGCCTATGTGATCCTGCGCATCCTCGCGCGCCTGGCGGGCGGATGGCTGGGCGCGCGCTTGGCCGGCGCCCCGCCCATGCACCGGCCCTGGTATGGCGCAGCCCTGCTGCCGCAGGCGGGCGTTGCCGTCGGCATGGCGCTGGTGGCCGGGCGCGAATTTCCGCAATGGGCCGACATGATCCTCGGGCTGACCATCGCCACGACCGTGCTTTTCGAAGTGATCGGCCCCGTCGCCACACTGGTCGCCATCCGCAAGGCGCAAACCAGGACCTGATCCCGCCAAGCGTCCGTCGCGCGCATCTTCTGGCTGAAAATATCCCGGGGGAGGCGGTGAAAATCTCTTGATTTTCACCGTTGGGGGCAGAGCCCCCGACTGCCTGAACCGTCCGCACCACCCAAGATCGGGCGATCAGGCCGCCAGACCCTTGCTGCCGATCTTGAGGAATTTCTCGCGACGGTGCCGGATCAGCGCCTCGCGGTCCTTGCCATCCATATCCGCCAGCATCCCTGCAATGGCCTTGCCGACCGCCGCAATCGCCGCCTTGCGGTCGCGATGCGCGCCGCCAAGCGGTTCGTCGATCACCCGGTCCGCAACCCCCAGCTTCAGAAGGTCCGGCGCGGTCAGGCGCAGCGCTTCGGCGGCCTCGCGCATCTTCTCGGAATCTTTCCACAGGATCGAGGCACAGCCCTCGGGGCTGATCACCGAATAGATCGAGTGTTGCAACATCGCCAGACGGTTCGCCGTGGCAAAGGCCACCGCTCCGCCCGATCCCCCTTCGCCGATGATCACGCTGACCAGCGGCACACCGATCTGCAGGCATTTTTCCGTGGCGCGGGCAATCGCTTCGGACTGGCCGCGCTCTTCGGCGCCCTTGCCGGGATAGGCGCCGGGCGTGTCGACCAGCGTGACGACCGGCAGGCCGAACTTGTCGGCCATCTCCATCAGCCTGATCGCCTTGCGATAGCCTTCTGGCCGCGCCATGCCGAAATTGCGCTCGATCCGGCTTTTGGTGTCATTGCCCTTTTCGTGGCCGATCACCATCACCGGGCGATCCTCCAGCCGCGCCAAACCGCCCATCACGGCATGATCGTCGGCAAAATTCCGGTCGCCCGCCAGCGGCGTGTATTCGGTGAACAGCGCCTCGATGTAATCGCGGCAATGCGGGCGGTCGGGATGGCGGGCAACCTGACATTTCCGCCAGGGCGTCAGATCCTTGTAAAGATCGCGCAGCAGTGCCTCGGCCTTGCGGTCCAGCGCGCCGGCCTCCTCCTCGACATCCATATCCTCGTTGGCGCGCGCCATCGCGCGCAGCTCTTCCGCCTTGCCTTCGATCTCGGCCAGGGGCTTTTCGAAGTCGAGGTAATTGGTCATCGCTCACTCCAGGATTGCCGTGGCGTTATATGGCCCTGTGCGCAAGGATTTGCAATCACCTCGCCGCCAGCGCGCAGCGCAGCGCCAATTCCGGCGAAGACAGAACCGGAACGCCCAGATCCGCCAGCCGTGGGGCCACCCCCGCCATCGAGCCTTGCGCCAACACCACAGCGCCCAGACCCTCCCTGTCGCGCGCCGCGTCGCGCACGCCCCCGGCAATCGCCGCCTCGAACGCGGTGCGCTCACCGGCCTGAAACAGCGGCCAGAACTGCGTCAGCGCCAGCAGATGCACATCCCCCGGATGTCCCGCCTCGTCCAGCGCGCGGCGCAACAGCGCAAGGCTTGGCTCCAGCGTGCTTTCCAGCGTGTAGACCAGCAAAACAGGGCCTTGCGACCGGGCCGCCGCCTGCATCATCGGCCAATCGACACGCATCGCCCCCGCCGCCTCGGCGGCCGGTCCGATGGTGGTGCAGGTGCATACCACGCCGCCCTCGGCCTCCGTGACGGCCTGCGCGATCTCGGCGGCCACGTCCTCCGGCACCCCCGCCTGCGACCGCGCCAGCCAATCGGGCCGCACCACATGCCGCAGCCTGCGCTCCGGCGCAATCCTGTCGCCCAGCGCATCAAAGGCCTGCCGGTGGATCTCTGCCGTATGCAGCAGCGTCAGCGTCATGCCCGTGTCCCCCTTCGGTCCGAACTCACCCTTGCCCCGGCCATAGCACGGGAATCAGCGTCGCCACCAGCAGCCCCGCCATCACCCAGTTGAACACCCGCAGCCGCGCCGGGCTTTTCAGCAGGCGGCGCATTTGCTGGCCCAGCACCGTCCAGCTTGTCGTGCTCACCACCGACACCGCCACATAGGTGCCCGCGACCCACAGAACCGCCGCCAGATCCCGGCTTGCCGCGTAAAGCGTGATCGCCGACAACGCCATCGACCACGCCTTGGGATTGACCCATTGGAAGGCCGCCGATTGCACGAATGTCAGGGGGCGCCCCTCGGATGTGGCCTCTTTCGGCGGCGCGGCGTTGGCGATCTTCCACGCCAGATACAGCAGATACGTCACACTCAGCACCTTGAGGATGATGTAACTCGGCGGCCAAAGATCGAACAGCTGCATGACCCCGATCCCCACCAGAAACACCATCGACGGAAAACCCAGACCGATGCCCAGCATATGCGGCACCGAGCGGCGAAACCCGAAATTGGCCCCCGACGCCATCAGCATGAGGTTATTCGGCCCCGGCGTGATGACCGTGACAAAGGCAAAGGCGACAAGTGCTGTGAGCAATTCAAGCGACATTGCGCACCCTTACGCCGTATGGCTCATGGCCCGCAACAGCGCTCTTGCGCCTCGGCCATGCGCGCCACCCTGCAAGACAGGCGGTCACGCCTGACGCGCCCCCCCGCGTCAGCCCCCGGATCAGACCCGGCCTTTCCACGGCACAAGCCACTTCTCGGCCTTGCGCATCAGGATGTCGATGCCATAGCCGATCACCCCGATCAGGATGATCCCCATCAGCACGATATCGGTGCTTTGGAACTTTGACGCCACCATGAGCATCATGCCAGCCCCCTTTTGCGCGGCCACAAGTTCGGCCGCCACCACCGTGCCCCAGCAGACACCCATCGCCACACGCGC
>JALQUE010000138.1 GCA_023260815.1 Roseovarius sp. | reverse complement strand
GGTCGCGGACTGATGTACCCGCTGGCCCTTGAGGGTGCATTGAAACTAAAGGAAATCAGCTACATACACGCCGAAGCTTATGCATCGGGTGAACTCAAGCATGGTCCGATCGCCTTGATCGACAAACGGATGCCGGTGGTGGTCATGGCACCACGGGACGGGCTGTTCGACAAGACCGTATCAAACATGCAGGAGGTGATGGCGCGTGGCGGAAAGGTGATGCTGATCACCGACCGCCGTGGCGCCGAGGCGACGGGAGACGACATCTGGCGCCTGCTGACCCTGCCCGAGGTGGACCCGATGCTGACGCCGATCCTCTATGCCATTCCCGCGCAGCTTCTGGCCTATCACACGGCTGTTGCCAAGGGCACGGATGTGGACCAGCCCCGCAATCTGGCGAAGTCGGTCACCGTCGAATGACGCGCCCTGAGGGCAAGGTCAGTCCGCCTCGCTGCGTGGCAACCAGACCCGGAACCGGCTGCCCTGCCCCGGCGTGGATGTGGCGGTGATCTGACCGCCTGCGCGCGTGATCAGGGTCTGGCTGATGGAGAGGCCCAACCCTGTGCCCTCGGCCTGTTTGGTGGTGAAGAACGGATCGAAAATCCGTTTGAGAACCGATGGCTCGATCCCCTGCCCGGTATCGTCGACGCGGATCACCACGCCACCGTCTTCATCCCGGACAGCAAGGGTCAGCCGCCCGTTGTCACGCATTGCGTAGAGCGCGTTGAGGATCAGGTTGACCACCACCTGCTGCAATTCAGTCCGGGACATCAAGACATTGTTTTCACTTGAAAAATCCATAACGACGTCAATATCGGCATGCTCGATCTGGTGGCGGGTCAGCACAAGGCAGTCCTGCACCACATCGACGGGTGAGATGACATTTGCAGCGCCCGAATATTCCTCGGGTTTGGCGAATTGCAGCAGCTTCGAGACGATCACGCTGATCCTGTAGACCTGATCGTCGATCAGGCGAAATTCGGTCTGCACCTTGTCGGCATCGCGGTCCAGAACGCTGCGCGCGACATCCAGGTTGCCTTGGATGACCGCAATCGGGTTGTTGATCTCATGGGCCACGCTGGCGGTGATCTCGCCGACTGCGGCCAGCTTTTCGGACATGATCAGCCGCTCGGTCGTGCGCTCCAGCTTGCGGTTGGCGTCGCGCAAATCACGGGTCCGATCCTCGACCTTGCGTTCAAGACTTTCGCCCCATTCCCGCAGCTGCCGGTCACGTTCCTGGATGCGGTCCAGCAAGATATCGAGATGGCCCGCGACCTGCGCAATCTCGCCCGTGCCCTCGGCGGGACGGTTGCGGGCATCCATATCGCCGGCTTCGACGCGCGCAATGGTCTGGGTCATGCGTTCGAGGGGCCGGAAAATGCGCCCGGCCCATCGCAGGAAGATCGGTACGGAAATCGCCGCGATCAGGACGAACAGGACCATAACCGACAGCGCCGCGTTTTTCTTGGCCGCCAGAAACGGCGCTTCGAGAAACCCGACATACAGCATTCCAACCCGCATGCCGCGGCTGTCAACAATCGGCTGGTAGGCCGAGATATACCAGTCATTCACCACGAATGCGCGATCAAGCCACACCTGCCCTTCGCCCAGAACCCGGTCACGCACTTCAGCCGAGACGCGCGTCCCAAGGGCGCGCACATTTTCAAAAAGGCGCACGTTGGTGGAGACACGAACATCGTCCAGAAACAGTGTCGCGGTGCCCTGACTTCCCTGTGGCAGGCTTTGTTCACGGTAGACCAAGCCGTTAATTGTATCGATAAAACTTAAATTCCGGTTAAGCAGAAGACCGCCGACCAGAGCGCCGGAGCGGCCATCGGCAAGGCGGATGGGTGCGGCGGAGTGAATGACCATGCCGCGATCCTCGATCGAGCGGTCGGTGGGGACGGCGGCGACGGTGGGAACAAGCCGGATCGCGGCCCAGGCATCAAGGCCGGGGGACACGGCGTTCAGGTCTTGCGCCGAAAGGATATCGACGGCGCTGCGCCAAGTGCCCGCCAAGGCGCTGCGGATCACCGGCCAGTCGGACGGGGTGATGTCGCCCGGGGCGCTCTGACCATCGGTGACATAGAGAAAATCCAGCCCAAGCGCCTTGCGCTGCGTTTCCAGAAGGGCCGCGCGGGCCACGTCATCGGCCATTGCATCGCGCAGGGCGACAGAGTTCGCAAAGCCGTCCAGACGCTCGCCAGAGTTTTGCAGAAGCTGGTCAAGATATTGATTTGCAATGGTAAGGTCGCCATGCACTTTGGTGATCAGGATCTCGTCGATCTTGCCGCCCCACCGCACCATCGTGCTGCCCAGCATGAGAGGAACAAGCACCAGCATCGGCAAAAGCGCGATCACCAGAAGCCGGACCCGCACCGAGCGGAACACCGCCCGCCACATCGGGTCGTGCGGGCCATCGGCGGGCGATGTGTCTGGCTGGGGGGCGGCCACCTGATCCTCCATGTCGTTCAGACGCGCATAATCGCGGATCGGGGGCGGGGGTCCAGCCTTTTCCGCCGGGACCGTGGCGAACCCTCGCTCAAACCCTTGGTTAACAGGGGAAAACAGCGTTCTGTATTACGTCGGTGTCGCGTCGGTATCGCGTCGGTATCAAAGTCCGATACAGGCCCGGTTAACGGCGCGCGCGCACCGCAACACCACAGGCGACCGCGCGGTCACTGTGAAAAGGGTTCGCTTTGAAAAGTGGTCACTGGGCAAGACGGAAAACGCGCAGTTCCGGAAGGCCGGTCAAATCGGCTTCGAGCAGGCGCATCGCGGCCAGAGATATCTGGCTGCCGGCGCCCCTTTCAGCATCCAGCGGGATCAGATCGACCACAACCGAGGTGCCCTTGACGGGATAGTCCAGACGGCCCTTGGCGGGGCGGTCGACAAGCGGCGTCTTGAGCCAGAACCCCGGCTCGC
>JALQUE010000104.1 GCA_023260815.1 Roseovarius sp. | reverse complement strand
GGCATCGGGTGCCACCTGCATCGCCTATGAAACCGTGACCGATGATCGCGGCGGGCTGCCACTGCTTGCCCCCATGTCAGAGGTTGCAGGCCGCCTTGCCCCGCAAGTGGGGGCGTGGACCCTGCAAAAGGCCAATGGCGGGCGTGGCGTGCTGATGGGCGGTGTGCCCGGCGTCGGCCCGGCCAAGGTGGTGGTGATCGGCGGCGGCGTGGTGGGCACTCATGCCGCGCGCATCGCGGCGGGCATGGGCGCGGATGTCACCGTGCTGGACCGGTCGCTGCCGCGTCTGCGCTATCTTGATGACGTGTTCAATCAACAGTTCAACACCGGTTATTCCTCGGCGGGGCTTCTGGCTGAACATCTGGTCGAGGCCGACATGGTGATCGGCGCGGTGCTGATCCCCGGTGCCGAAGCGCCCAAGCTGGTCACGCGCGCGCAATTCGCCAGTATGAAGCCGGGCGCGGTGCTGGTCGATGTGGCCATCGACCAGGGCGGCTGTTTCGAGACATCGAAACCCACCACCCATGCCGATCCGATCTACGAAGTGGACGGGATCATGCATTACTGCGTGGCCAACATGCCGGGCGCCGTGGCGCGCACCTCGACCATCGCGCTTGGCAATGCGACCATGCCGTTCATGCTGGCGCTGGCCGACAAGGGTTGGAAACGCGCCTGCGCCGAGGATCCGCATCTTCTGAACGGTCTGAACGTCCATGCCGGTCAGCTGACCTATTACGCCGTCGGCAAGGCGCTTGGCATCGACGTGATCTCACCGCAGATGGTGGTCAAGGGCTGAGCCTCTTGTCGCCCCTCGCGGGCCGCCTCGATCCGGGGTGGCCTGCGGTTCTGTGGTGAAATCGCTTGAGGCCCTGCGCTCACACGGCTAGATCACGTCCCAAAGGAGCGCAGGATCATGAGCCTCAACACCTTCGGACATCTGTTTCGCGTCACCACATGGGGCGAAAGCCACGGGCCTGCCCTTGGCGCGACCGTCGATGGCTGCCCGCCCGGTATTCCCTTGGACGAGGCGTTTCTCCAGCAATGGCTGGACAAGCGCCGCCCCGGGCAGAACAAGAACACCACGCAGCGTAACGAGCCTGATGCGGTGCAGATCCTGTCGGGCGTGTTCGATGGCCAGAGCACCGGTACGCCGATCCAGCTGATGATCGAGAACACCGACCAGCGCAGCCGCGACTACGGCGAGATATCCCAGACCTTCCGCCCGGGTCACGCCGATATCACCTACCACCAGAAATACGGCATCCGCGATTATCGCGGCGGCGGGCGCAGTTCGGCGCGTGAAACCGCGGCGCGTGTGGCAGCCGGTGGGATCGCCCGCGCAGCCCTTGCGACGCTGGCGCCGGCGATTGCCATCAAGGGTTACATGACCCGCATGGGCGAGATCGAGATCGACCGCGCGCGTTTCGATTGGGAGGCGATCGACGGCAATGATTTCTGGATTCCCGATGCCGGGGCGGCGGCGGACTGGGAGGCCTATCTGCAAAAGCTGCGCAAGGACAAGAACTCGGTCGGGGCCGAGATCGAGGTCGTGGCCCGGGGTGTGCCCCCCGGACTTGGCGCGCCGGTTTATGGCAAGCTGGACACTGATCTGGCGGCGGCGATGATGTCGATCAACGCTGTGAAGGGCGTCGAGATCGGCGAAGGCATGGCCGCCGCGCGCCTGACCGGGACGGAAAATGCCGACGAGATCTTCATGGGCGAGGCTGGGCCGGAATATTCGTCGAACCATGCAGGCGGCATCCTGGGAGGAATTTCCACCGGGCAGGATGTGGTTGTGCGCTTTGCGGTCAAGCCGACCTCGTCGATCCTCACGCCGCGCCGGTCGATCCGGATGGATGGCACGCCGACCGAGGTGATCACCAAGGGCCGGCATGATCCATGCGTCGGTATTCGCGCCGTGCCTGTGGCCGAGGCCATGATGGCCTGTGTTCTGCTGGATCACCTGCTGTTGCATCGCGGGCAGGTGGGCGACGGTCCGCGCGGCAGCATCGGCTGAGCGCGGGTGGCCTGCGGAGTGGGCGAGGGGCCAGCCCCTCGCGCTCCCCGGGATATTTGCGGCCAGAAGAAGCGCGCAGTCAGCCCGAGGCTTGTTTCTGGCGCGAGAGTTGCACGGCAAGAATGCCGAGCATGACCACCAAAACGCCGATTATGTCCCAGAGCCCCAGGCTTTCACTCAGCACGAGGGCGGCGATCACCACGCCGAAAAACGGGTTGAGGAAGTGGAAGGTGGCCGCCTTGATCGCGCCGATCCGGTTGACCAGCTTGAACCAGACCAGCGTTGCCGCCAGTCCGGGGATCAGCGTGGTGTAGAGGAAGGCCGCGATCAGTTGCCAGCTCCAGTCGATCTCGATCGTTTCGATGCTGAGGCCCGCCACCCCGAGCACCAGGCTTCCAACCAGCATCTGAAGTCCCACGATCATCAGGAAGTTGCCGCCCGATGTGGCGCCGCGCACCGTGAGGGTCGCCAGTGTCAGCGCCAGCACCCCGCCTATGCAGAGAACCAGACCATAAAGATCGGCGCCGCCCTGCAGCCGCGAGCCCATGATCACCGCCACACCGATGACGCCCGCGACAAGGCCAAGACCGCCCAGAATGCCGATCCGCTCTCCCAGCAAGGCCCAGCTTGCCAGCCCGACCAGAAGCGGCATGGTGGAGGCGATGATCGCGGCAAGCGAGGCTTCGATGGTTTGCATCGCGACGAAGTTCAGCCCCAGATAGAGCGCGTTCTGGCAAATTCCGAAGATGATCGTGGCGCGCCATTGCGCCTGCGTCAGCCGCCAGCTTTGGCCAAGGGCCAGCGCGATCAGCACCCCGATAAGGCCCGAGACGAGGAACCGCAGGCTGAGGGCGGTCAGCGGTGGGGCCGAGGCCACGATGATCCGGGCCGAAGTGAAGGCGCTGGACCACATCACCGCAAAGGCCAGGCCCATCGCAACCGCCCGAATGTCCATGTGGTGTCTCCTGAAATTGAAAAGGGCCGCCTGTTCGGGGCGACCCTTTCCTAAACATCGGGTGTTTGCAAGGTCAGCCGTTCACGCTGTCCTTGAGGGCCTTGGCAATGGTCATCTTGACCACCTTGTCGGCCTCTTTCTTGATCTGCTCGCCGGTGGCGGGGTTGCGCACCATGCGCGAGGGACGCTCGCGGCAGTAGATCTTGCCGATACCGGGCAGGGTCACTGCACCGCCGGCACCCACTTCACGGGTGATGATCGCCACGACAGCATCCAGCGCGCTGCCTGCGGTTTTCTTGTCTGCGCCCATTTCATCGGCCAGAGCGGCAACAAGCTGGGTCTTGGTCATCGGTTTTGCCATTTCTTGGTCTCCTTCAACTGCCCGATCTGTTGGGGCTCATTTGTTAGATTTAACTGTATCTCGTGTCTAAACACAACGAATAGTGGGGCAACACAAGATCAAAACGTGCGAATATACGCTTTTTTCCCCTTGGTAGCGCGAATTCGCCCCGTTCACAGGAAGGCCGTTTCGTCAAAACTTCGCAATTTTCGGCTG
>JALQUE010000095.1 GCA_023260815.1 Roseovarius sp. | reverse complement strand
GGATGCAGCAGATCCTCGCCTATGAGACCGATCTTCTGGAATTCGACGACCTGTTCGAGGGCAACCCGGCAGTCGATGCCAAGGTCGAGGTGCTCAAGAACGGCGCGCGCCACGAGTTGGCCAATATCGACAGCATGGGCGGCGCCGTATCGGCGATCGAATACATGAAATCCCGCCTCGTCGACAGCAACGCCGACCGCCTGAACCGGATCGAGCGCAACGGGACCATCGTCGTCGGCGTCAACAAATGGACCGAAGGCGAACCAAGCCCCCTGATGGGCGAGGATGGCGGCATCATGGTGGTCGACCCCGCGGTCGAGGCCGATCAGGTGGACCGCCTCAACACATGGCGGACCGCGCGCGACGCTGACGCCGTCAAACAGGCGTTGGCCGACCTGCGCGCCGCCGCTCAGGAAGGGCGCAACATCATGCCCGCCTCGATCGACGCCGCCCGCGCCGGGGTCACCACCGGGGAATGGGCCGCCCAGATGCGCGCCGTTCACGGCGAATATCGCGGCCCCACCGGCGTGTCGGGCAGCCCCTCGAACAAGACCGAAGGTCTGGATGACATCCGCGAGGCGGTGAACGCCGTCTCCGACAAGCTGGGGCGCCGCCTGAAATTCCTCGTGGGCAAGCCCGGTCTTGACGGGCATTCCAACGGCGCCGAACAGATCGCCTTCCGCGCGCGCGACTGCGGCATGGACATCAGTTATGACGGCATCCGCCTCACACCCGAGGAAATCGTGCGCTCCGCGCTCGAGGATCAGGCCCATGTGGTTGGCCTCTCGATCCTGTCAGGCTCGCATATCCCCCTGGTCGAGGATCTGATGAACCGCATGCAGGACGCAGGCCTTGG
Organism: Roseovarius sp.; assembly: GCA_023260815.1. Lineage (GTDB taxonomy): Bacteria > Pseudomonadota > Alphaproteobacteria > Rhodobacterales > Rhodobacteraceae > Roseovarius. The sequence goes on along the minus strand of JALQUE010000095.1, from coordinate 6,306 downwards.
CCATGTCCCGGTGATCGTCGGCGGCATCATCCCCGATGAAGACGCACGGCGGCTCAGGGCGATGGGCGTTGCGCGCGTCTACACGCCCAAGGATTTCGAACTGAACACGATCATGATGGACATCGTGACATTGGCCGATCCGCAGGCCGTCGCCGCCGAATAGGTCAAGCCCGCCCTCGATCCATGAAAAAGGCCCTGCGTCGATCACCGCAGGGCCTTTTTTTGCATCTCGATATCAGCCGTCCGGGCGTCACTGCGCGCGCACGGCCTCCAGCCGCGCCATGATGCGCGCGTTCAGGTCTTCACTCTGTTGCGCCGCCTGTCCGATGGCCACGTAATCTTCAGGCGTCATGTTCTCGACATCACCCACCGCCTCGATCGCGGCGGTGTTCGCCTCCTCGATCAGCGCCTTCTGACCGGCCTCATCGGCCTGCTCCTGGATCTGCGGCAGGTAATCCGCCCGCACCGCCTCCACGGCGATCAACGCTTCGACGAACGCATCGACCTGCGCGTCGGTCACCGTGCTGGCCGTGATTTCGGACGGTGTGACATCCTGCGCCGCCAGCGGGCTGGCCAGCGCCGCCGCAACGGCGATCATGACAGGGGCAATCTTTTTTCTGAAGGTCAATTCCAAACTCCATTTGCGTCCGTGTTGCGTCCGTGGCGCCCGGGTCCAACGTCCGGGCCGTGGACCCCACATGGGCCATCGCAGCGCCGGGGGCAAACAGGTCAGCGGAAAAATGCCGGTCGGGCATGACAACTCGCCTCTGGCACATCCCCGTTATTTCGGGGCACACTGACGCCAAAAGCGAAGGTGACAGCATGGATATCACGATCCGCCAGATCCAGGCCGACGACAAACCCCAATGGCGCCGCCTTTGGACGGGCTATCTGGACTTCTATGAAGCAACCGTGCCCGACACAGTCTATGACACGACGTTCGAGCGCCTTCTCGACCCCGATCGCCCCGCGCAGAACGGTCTGCTGGCCATTGTCGAAGGCCGCGCCGTGGGGCTCGTTCATTACATCTACCATCCGCATAATTGGCGGATCGAGGATGTGTGCTACCTACAGGATCTCTACACCGATCCGTCGGCGCGCGGACACGGCGCAGGCCGCGCACTCATCGAAGCCGTCTATGCCGCGGCTGACGCGAACGGCACGCCTTCGGTCTACTGGCTGACGCAAGACGGCAACACTCAAGCCCGTCAGCTTTATGACCGGATCGCCACCGTGACACCCTTCATCAAATACCAAAGGTAATCTCCAACATGACCATCCATATCGGCGCAGACCCGGGCGACATCGCCGAAACCGTCCTGATGCCCGGCGATCCGATGCGCGCCGAATGGGCCGCCCACGCCTTTCTCGACGCCCCCCGCCGGATCAACGCGGTGCGCGGGATGCTCGGGTATACCGGAACATGGCACGGCCATCCCGTCACGATCCACGGCAGCGGCATGGGCATGCCCAGCCTGTCGATCTACGCCAACGAACTATTGCGCGATTTCGGGGCAAAGACGCTTGTCCGCATCGGGTCCTGCGGCGGGATGCAACCGCATGTCGGGCTGCGTGACGTGATTCTCGCCATGACCGCAAGTTCGATCAGCACCCCCTCCTCCGCCCTCATGCGCGAGCTGCGCTTCGCTCCTTGCGCCGATTGGGGCCTGCTGCGCGCCGCGGCCCATGCCGCCGAAACCCGGGGCATCACCCCCCATATCGGCGGCATCTATTCCAGCGATACCTTTTATGACGAGCGCCCCGACCTGAATGACCAGATGACACGCCACGGCACCCTTGCCGTCGAAATGGAAACCGCCGAACTCTACACGCTCGCCGCCCGCCACGGCGCGCGCGCCCTGTCGGTGCTCACGGTCAGCGACCATCTTCTGACCGGCGACGCGGTGTCCAGCGCAGACCGCGAATCCGGCTTTTCCGCCATGGTCGAGATTGCCCTCGCCGCCGCTTTTCCGGACTGACCCGCCACAGGTCCTCAGGCTCCCAAAGACCGCGCGCCCCGCCTTTCATCGTTCCCGAAATACTCCCGCCAACGGCGACCAACCGCGCAGGCCCAGATCGTTCGGCACCGCCCCTCGGCCCAAGCCCGCCTCAGTCGTAGGTTCGCTGATCCTCGATGACCTTTCCGTCATTGGGCAGGCTGCCACGCGCCACGATCTCAACCCGGCCCTTCAGCTTGAGCGCGTCGGCAACCGACCCGGCATAGGTCTCCGGATCACCGCCATCGGCTTCGATCTGCACGGTCATGACATCCATCTCGCCTTCGCGGCTGGCGATGACGCGGGCGCGGGCGATCTCGTCATGGCGCGCGACCAGGGCCGCCACCTGTTCGGGGCGCACGAACATGCCCTTGATCTTGGTCGTCTGGTCCGCCCGGCCCATCCAGCCCTTGATCCGCATGTTGCTGCGCCCACAAGGGCTTTCGCCCTCCATCACCGCGCTCAGATCACCGGTGGCAAACCGGATCAGCGGATAGTCGGGGTTGAGCGTGGTCACCACCACCTCACCCACATCGCCGGGGCGAACCGGATCGCCGGTGCCGGGGGTCACGATCTCGACCAGCACGCCCTCATCCACGATCAATCCCTCCTGAGCAGGGGACTCGTAGGCGATATTGCCCAGATCGGCGGTGGCATAGCACTGCAGACAGGCAATCCCCTGCTCGGCATATTCCTGGCGAAGCGACGGAAACAGGGCACCGCCCCCCACCGCGGCCTTGGTGATCTTCAGCTCCAGCCCCATCTCGGCCGCCTTGTCGAGGATCACCTTCAGGTAATCCGGCGTCCCGGCATACGCGGTGACGCCAATGTCATGCGCGGCACGCGCCTGCAGCTCGGTCTGTCCGGTCCCGGCGGGCAGAACGGCGGCGCCGACCGCGCGCGCACCGTTCTCGAAGATCATGCCGGCGGGGGTCAGGTGATAGCCGAAACAGTTCTGCACGATATCGCCCTTGCCCACCCCGCACGCATGCAGAAAGCGCCCCATGCGCCACCAATCGTGGCTGTCGCCGCCCGGCTCGTAGATCGGGCCGGGGCTTTGGAAGATATGGGCGAATTGGCTGGCGTTGCGGGTCGTCAGCCCTCCCAGGGGCGCATGTCCGGACTGCGCCCGGCCAAGATCGGACTTGCGCAGAACCGGCAGGCGGGCCAGATCGGCGATGCTGCGGATCGTCGTCGCATCGACAGCGCTCAGCGCGCCGTCATAGCCCGCCAAGGCCTGCGCGCGGGCGATCTGGTCGGGCAGGGCGCGGGCGATGGCCGCCTGCCGCGCATCGGCGCTGCGCGTTTCCAGATCGTCGAAATACTCGGACATCGCATCTTTCCCTGATTGCCGCGCGGGCGCGGTCCTGACTTGCATGGTCGTGGCCTCCCTCAGCTCAGCCACCGCTTGCGGCGGCGATAGCTGCGCACATCGCGAAAGCTTTTGCGCCCCTCGTCGGACATGCCAAGATAAAACTCCTTCACATCCGGGTTCTCGCGCAGATCGGCGGCGGGGCCGTCCATCACCACCCGCCCGGATTCCAGAATGTAGCCGTAATGCGCAAAGCGCAGCGCCACGTTGGTGTTCTGCTCGGCCAGAAGGAAGGTATACCCCTCTTCCTCGTTGAGCGTTTTGACGATGTTGAAAATCTGCTCCACCAGCTGCGGGGCAAGGCCCATGCTGGGCTCGTCCAGAAGGATCGTCTCGGGCCGGCTCATCAGGGCGCGGCCAATGGCCACCATCTGCTGTTCGCCGCCCGACGTATATCCCGCCTGGCTTTTGCGACGCTCCTTCAGGCGCGGAAAATACTCGTAGACCATGTTCAGATCGGCGTCGATCTCGCCCTTGGACGCGCCGCGCGTATAGGCGCCGGTCAACAGGTTTTCCTCGACGGTCAGATGCTCGAAGCAATGCCGACCCTCCATCACCTGGATAACGCCCATCTTCACCAGATCGGACGGCAAAAGATCCTGCACGCGCTCGCCGCGATAGCGGATGCTGCCCTTGGTGACCTCGCCGCGTTCGGACTTGAGCAGATTGGAAATCGCCTTGAGCGTGGTGGTCTTGCCCGCGCCGTTGCCGCCCAGAAGCGCGGTGATCCCGCCCTTTGGCACCGACAGGCTCACGCCTTTCAGCACCAGGATGACGTGGTTGTAGATCACCTCGATATTGTTGACTTCGAGAAGCGTCTCTTCGGTGCGTCCTGCGTCCAGCATCTGTGTCTCCGTCATGCCCTTAGGGCCAAGGATGAAGGTCCGGGGGGGTAAGGCGCGGCGATCTGGCCGCCGCGCCCGGTGTCATGTCGCGTGCGCCTTACTGGCAGCGCATCTCGATACCGTTCTCGGCGGCGAAGGCCTGCGAATCCTCGGCGACAAGCGCCTGGATGACCTCCTGATCGGACTGGTAGTAGTCGGTGATCAGCACGAATTCGCCGGCTTCCGCGTTCCACTGCGACACGGCGCCAAAGCCGTTACCGCCATGGTTTTCGCAGCTCACCTCGAATTCCGGTCCGAAGTTGGGCAGGCCCAGAGCGGTCATCTTCTCTTCGGTGATCGACAGGTTTTCCATGCCGTCGCGCATCATGGCGGGTGTGATCGCCGATGTGCCATGAATCTCCTGCGCGGTCTTGATCGCCTCGGCGGCCAGCATCGCGGCATACATGCCCCGGTTATAGAGAACCGTGCCCACCTGATCGCCCGCACCCGCGGCCTTGCCGGCATCCAGCACGTATTTCTGGATGTCTGCATAGACAGGATAATCCGAACCGAGGTTGTGGAAGGTCAGCGCCTTGTAGCCGTTCGCCCGGTCGCCCGCCGCTTTCACGTCGTTTTCCGAACCCGACCACCAGATACCGATGAAGTTCTCCATCGGATAGCGGATGTTCACCGCTTCCTGGATCGCCACCTGGTTCATCACGCCCCAGCCCCACATGATCACGTTGTCGGGCTGTTCGCGACGGATCTGCAGCCACTGGGATTTCTGCTCCTGACCGGGGTGATCCACCGGCAACAGGGTCAGGTTGAACCCGTGCTTCTTGCTCAGCTCCTCCAGCGTGCGGATCGGCTCCTTGCCATAGGCCGAGTTATGGTAGACCAGAGCGATGGTCTTGCCGCTGATGTCACCATTGTTCTCGTTCAGGATATGGGTGATCGCGTGGCTGGCCCCGTCCCAATAGTTCGCGGGATAGTTGAAGACCCACTCGAACACCTTGCCGTTCTTGGCCGAAGTCCGGCCATATCCCATCGTGTGAAGCGGGATACCGTCCGCGGTGGCCTTTGGGATCAGCTGATAGGTGATGCCCGTCGACAGCGGCTGATACACAAGCGAGTCGTCGCCCTTGGTCGCCTCATAGCATTCGACACCCTTCTCGGTGTTATAGCCGGTTTCGCATTCGACAAGATTGACCATCTCGCCGCCGATCCCGCCGTCCCGCTCGTTCAGCAGGGTGAAGTAATCCTGATACCCGTCCGAGAACGGAATACCATTCGCGGCATAGGGTCCGGTGCGATAGCTGGTATCGACGACTTTCAAATCCGCCAGAGCCGGGCCAGCCGCCATCACGGCCGCCATGGCTGCGCCAAAAAGTTTCATCTTCATCGGTTCATTTCCTCCCTTGGTGTTGTTCCGATGCACATCAGGCCGCGGGTTGAAGCCCCCCGGTCTTTCCTCCTCAAGCCCTGCCCTAATGCGGGAAGGGCCAAAGCCTCAGTTTTTCCTTGGTCACGCGCCACAGCTGCGCAAGACCGTGTGGTTCAGCGATCAGAAAGACCACGATCAGCCCGCCCACGATCATGAATTCCAGATGGGCCGCCAGATCAGTGGGCCAGCCCAGACCGCCCACCAGCGTGTTCTTCAACAGAACCGGCAGCAGCACCAGAAACGCCGCCCCGGCAAAGCTGCCAAAGATCGAGCCAAGCCCCCCGATGATGACCATGAACAGCACCAGGAACGATTTCTGGATGCCAAAGGCCTCGCCCACCTCGACCGCGCCAAGATAGACCGCAAAGAAAAGCGCCCCCGCGATGCCGACGAAAAACCCCGATATGGCAAACGCGCTCAGCTTGGCTTTCAGCGGGTTGACCCCGATGATCTCGGCGGCGATGTCCATATCACGGATCGCCATCCATTTGCGCCCCGCCGCCCCGCGCGTCAGGTTGCGCGCAATGATCGCAGAAACGATCGTGAAAAACAGACAGAACAGATAGGCGGCCCAAGGTTCGGTCGAGGGACCGGTGATCAGGATCCCGAATAAATCGCGCTCAGGCGCACTGATCTGGCCCGAGGCGGAGTAGTTATAGAACCACGAAA
>JALQUE010000031.1 GCA_023260815.1 Roseovarius sp. | reverse complement strand
GAACAGGCCTGCCTCCGCGCCACCTGCAATCGAATAGGTCAGCGTATCGCCATCAGGATCGGTGGCGTTGGCATCCACCACAAAGGTGGTGTTTTCCGCCATGCTGATCGTCTGGCCATTGGTCAGGTTGGTAAAGACCGGAGGCTGGTTGGTAGGTGGCACAGCCGCGACGGGCGCGAAAGATGGGTCAGGCGTGCCTAAGATCGTCTCGATCTCGGTGAAGTTCAGCACGCGCCCGGTGGCGACACCTTCGGAATCAAGGAATTCAACGGTGCCGTTCGTGCCATTGCTGTCGGTCACCTGATTGATGATCCGCCAGTTGCCCGCGTTGCGCAGGTCCAGAACATCGGCATCCGTCCCGCCGGACCCGCCATCCACCGTGCTGGTGGCGAGGGTCTGGTTGTTGGCATCGAGCTCGGTGATATCGACGATGAACGTATCCGACCCATCACCGCCATACGCGACATCGCCGGCACCGACGGTCAAGGTGTCATCGCCGCCTTGGCCGTCGAGCGTGTCATTGCCCGCGCCACCAAACAACTGATCATCGATGTTATCGCCCGGCAGTCCGAAGACGGATACATTGTCCACCTTCACATCGGTGCCTTCCGAGGTTGTCGATGTCGGGTTGCTGATGCGAAGCGTGGCGCTGCCTGAGGTGGCCGTGAAAACGATCGTCGGGTTGATGGGTGTGTTACTATCCACGACATAGGTCTGGCTGGTAATCACACCACCCTGCGCATTCAGAACATCGACGACCATCGTATGACTTGCAGCGGCGCCGCCGCTCTTCGCAAGCGCCATGCCAACCGTATAATCAGTGCCCGCAACCGTGCCAAAGCTTTGCTGAATGGAATCCCCGTATACGGGCTCGTTGTTATTGTTGAAATTAGCGGCAATCTGGGTTGGCCGATCAGGATCTTCAGCATAAAACAACGGCGCGGGGCCGCCTGTTGGATTGTTGATCGTCCAGCCTGCTTCGCCGTTTGAGAAATCACCGTTGACAATCAGCTCGGTGGGCGCGCCGTCGCCATAAATGACATCATTGCCCGCGCCGCCAAAGACGGTATCGCTGCCTGCGCCTGCGTAAATGGTATCGTTGCCAGCACCCGCCTCGACGTAGTCGTTCACGCCGTCCGCACCGTCGATCTGATGGCCCTGCGCGTCGGCAAACGGCGCGCCCCCAGCACCAGAGGTGGCGGTGATCAGATCACCCCCCGCGGTGCCATCAATAATGCCTTCAATCACCTCGTCGATCACAGTGACGCGCAGTTCTACATCCTGCGCCCCGCCGCGCCCATCCACGACACTTATCGTCACGTCATAAACGTTGGTGCCGGACGCACTGTTCGGCGCCTCGAAATCCGGGGCCGCGACAAAGGACAATTCCCCCGTCGTGGGGTTCATCCTGAAAAGTTCTGCATCCGCGCCGCCCACAATCGAATAGACCAGCGCATCGCCATTCGCATCGGTCGCATTCGCATCCAGCGCAAGGGTGTTGTTTTCCAGCGCGTTGACCGTCTGGCCGTTGGCCAGGCCGACAAAGACCGGCGCCTGATTGACCGGCGTGCCCGAGGTGGAGGGCGTGCCCAAGATCGTCTCGATCTCGGTGAAATTCAGGACCTGACCCGTGGGGTTGCCCGCAGCGTCAAGGAACTGCACGGTGCCGTTTGTGCCATTGCCGTTGGAGTCGGTCACCTGATTGATGATCCGCCAGTTGCCCGTATTGCGCAGATCCAGAACATCGGCATCCGTCCCGCCGGACCCGCCGTCTACCGTGCTGTTGGCCTGCGTCTGGTTGTTGGAATCAAGTGCACCCCGATCGAAGACGAACGTATCCGCCCCTTCACCGCCGCGCGCGACATCGCCAGCACCGACCAGCAGACGGTCATTGCCTGCATCGCCGTTTGTCATTGCCGTCACCACCGAAGATCGTGTCGTTGCCGTCGCCGCCCTTGATGACATCGGCGCCACCATTGCCGGTCAGGATGTTGGCGACCTCGTTGCCGGTGATGAAATCCTGTTGGTTGCCGCCGATCGCGTTTTCAACCGTCACACCATTGGCGATGAAGAAACCTGCATCAAACGCCTCGGACGTGGTCAGGAAACCGCCGCCGCCAATTTCCTGTTGCAGCGTGGCATCATTCAGGTTGATGACCGAGCGTGTGCTGCCCGTGTATTGAATGGTATCCGTGCCGCCATTGTCCCAGATGGTACGCAGGCCGCGGCTCTCCAATCCGCTGTCGTTGAACGTATAAAGGTTATCACCCAGATGGTTCTGGTCATTGATGCCATAAATCGTTTGAAACGCGGCAATGTCCATGGGCAGGTAGGTGCTTTGATCCAGCCCATCCATGATCCGCCCGAAATCGACGGCTGTGGTAAAGGGGTTATCCTCGCCCCATCTGTTGCCCGCATAGTTGGTCGAGGAGTAGAATTTCGAATTGAGCCAGTTGTCACCGGGCATTGCGACGGCGGCATCACCAGAACCGATGCCGGAATCCATCCCATCGATGCCGTTATACTCATGCGGGTGCTGAATGCCCAGAAAGTGGGCGGTTTCATGGAACCAGGCATGGGTAAAGTTGTAGTTCGTGATAAGCTGACCGGCTTCTTCAGGCGAGTCGTTGATGCCGACATTCGAGGTGACAATGATCGCCGAGGATACGGGATGCGGAAAATACGCAAAGCCGCCAGCGCCGGGATAAAGCCCGAACTCGAGCACGCCTTCGCCTTCGGGGCGCTCCCAAAAATCGACCCCCGTGTATTCGGTCACATTGGCCAGCATGCCCGTGTAGAATTCGCGCCAACCGCCTTCGTCGAAATCCGCGATCCCGTTTCCGTCGATGTCCTGCACGTTGAAGGAAAAGGCGATGGTGTCGCCTGCCCAGCCATACCCATACACGAGGGAGTCGATGATCGAGTTGCCGGTGTCGGGAATGAAATTTGTGCGATAGTCGACCATCGTTGATGTCGTGATGGTATACCCATCAGGGTTCGGGTTCGGCAGGTCGGGGATCGGTTCAACCTGAAGCAAATAAGTAATGATCCCCTCGGGTGACTCGTTAATGACCGTGCCTTGGGCGTAAACGGGATCTTGAGCATTGGTCTGCGTATCGGGGTCGGTGGCCAGAACGGCATCACCGTCGCCCGAGAGCGACGCCTGATAGGCGGCGGCGATCGGGTCATACTGGGCGCAGGTGCAGATCGCGCCATCCATGGAGAAGACAGGGACCACGGCAGAGGTGTCCGCCTCCTGCTGGACGACGCAACTGCCGTCGCAGCCTACGGTTCCGCAGACGCAGGCCCCGGACGCAGAGCCGGAAACCAAGGGAGTTGTGGGGGTATCGTCGTTCAGCATCGGGACATCCTCTGATTTGACAGCCCAACCTCCGGGCGTCGGGGGCGGTCGGTGCGTTGATCAGAATGTCGATGCGTTTTTCCAAAGGGCGGCCAAACCACATGGGTCAGACATGCCGCAAGGCGCGCTTTCGCGCCGGGGTGGACCCCAGAGATCACATTAGCCATACTCATCAACCACTCACACACCAAGAACAACCCGTTGGTCGGGTCACAGAATCGCCCCGGGTGTATTGGAACCTAGCATCTTCAATACGGATGATTGCTATGCTGGATAGCACGAGTGTCCGAAACTCAGTGTTTCCGACTTTTGAACTGTGGTGAGGTGCCGCTGGATTTGCAGGTGCATTGCTTGGACATTTTGGAACCAAACAGACGTGTGGATGTCACCGCAAAATCGGTTTGCGGACGCGCTCAAAAGCAGCGCTGTGGTGCAGGGTGTCGATCCCGGCAATGCACCCTACGCGCGATCATGCTTTCGTGAGCGTCAGGCAGGCTCAACAGGCGCGATCAACAACCAGGAAAGCATGCGTGGGTTGTAAGGAGAGGTCGTGTCGCGCCAAGTCATCCCAGGAAAAAGGGGATGTTGGCTCCGACGGTAGGGGGCGGGTCTAAAATTTCGGTATGACGTAACGCATTGAAAAGAAACGACTGTGATCTTGCATCATGGAGGTTGAAACCACTAATTTTTGAAATCTTTGTGAAAGAAGTGGGTTCGCACGACGCAAGGCCCGCATCACGATAATGCCGAAAATGAAATTCGGCGATATCAGCAGTTGTGTTCCGGTCGTGATGCCTCGGTATCATCAGCTTATTCAGTTCCGATGCCTCGATTAGACTTGGTTTCGCCCGTACCATCGTAATCTGGCGGTTCTTTCTCGCCACTTTTTGACTCAGCGCATTCAGGCCGACGCACCGCGCCGTTACCCTCAAACCTGACCATTTCAGAAAGGATGACGCATGAGCCTGTTCCCAGTATTCCTCTTGACCTGCGCTGCGGCGGGGGCGGCCGGCGTCTTTTTCCGCCCCGGCACTTGGTACCGGAACCTCGACAAGCCGGACTGGACGCCCCCGAACTGGATGTTCCCGGTGATCTGGGCGGTGCTCTACGTCCTGATCGCTTTCGCCGCGACCCGGATCTCGGAGGTGCCAGATAACAATCTCGCGCTCGGGCTCTGGGGGCTTCAGATCACGATCAACACCCTGTGGTCTGGCGTGTTCTTCGGCCTGCACCGGATGTTGGCGGGGGCGGTGATCATCGCGGCGCTCTGGGTGGCGGTGCTGGCGACCACGATCACGTTCTGGTCTCTGGATGTCACCGCGGCGCTGATGATGGTGCCCTACTTGGTCTGGGGCACCTATGCGCTGGCACTCAACACCTCCGTCTGGCTTCGCAACCGGGGTCGGGCGGTTCGCGCGGAGTAGCCACCTTATCCCGGCTGTACAGGGTGTTGGCAGACCAAGGTGGCGGCGGTCACGCTCATTACGCAGTGGCGGGGTCGTCTGGCTTGCAGCATCGGTATCACCACCGCAAAGTTGGCCAGCGCGTTGCTCATCGGCAGGAGGAGCGGCCTGATTGGCCCGCCGGTGACCAGGGACCAGCCTGCGCCAAACACGATAGCGACTGAAGCGAGCAGACCGACCCAAGCGGCCACCCGCTGCCGCCAGCCTGGATCTCGATATGCTGATTGGTCGATCGACAGTTCACGCGCCTGACGAAAAAAACTGTGCGGGCTTCGATCTGATCTATGGATGTGGCGATCATCGCGGGCAATTCTTGGGATAGCTCCGAGAGCCTGTAGCGCGACCGATCGCACGGCCCAAGTGAAGACGTGGATGACGAATATCTTCGCAAAGACTGCCACAGATTATTTGACCTTTTTCCCACCGTGGCGAATCTGAAGTAAACGTGATGCGAAGGAGCAAGGCATATGTTGATCGTCCGACTTAAATTCCCTTTACGATGGAGCGCCTTCGGGCCGGGCTTGACAGCCCTTTTGTTTGTGTCTGGTGCAGCAGCCTTGGCGGAACCGGTGTTCACTCCCGCGGCGACGGAAGCCTGCGTAATCGAGGCCGAGGCAACATCGCCTGGCCTTGGGGGACATGGCGTGCTGGATTGCGTCGGGCGCGCGGCTGGGGCCTGCATGATGACGCCCGGCGGAGATACGACCCTGGGAATGATGGACTGTCTTGAAGGCGAGCGGGGATATTGGGATGCCCGGCTGAATATCGCCTATGCCGGGCGCATCGCGGCGGCGCAGGCGCTTGATGCCGAGACGCGGACCCTCGGATCCGCTGCTGCCTCGATTGAAGAAGGCCTGCGCGCCATGCAGCGCGCCTGGATTTCGTTCCGGGATGCGGCCTGCCTCTATGAGCAAGCGCAATGGATGGGCGGGACGGGCGGCGGGCCGGCCACGCAGGCTTGCCACATGCATGAGACCGCGCGGCAGGCGCTCAAGCTTGAAGGTTGGTGGGCACAGTGATGCGGACCATCCTGACCACCTTCGTAATCGTGCTGACGGTCCCCGCAGCGGCCCTGGCGGACACGACGAGGCCACCTATGCCCGGATGGCATAGCGATCTGGAAGCCTGTGTCTGGCACTGGCGCGAAGGAGGCGGGATCGGGCTATGGGCTGAAATCTGCGTCTTCAACGGGACTGTCTGGCAAGTTCGGTGGGATGACGAGCGCGCGGCATTCGTGACGCGAAGCGGTGACGGGGTGATGGGCGTTGCGGTGCAGGGCTTCACCCTGCCGCCGGGCGCGGGCATCGCCGCGCTCAGCAACACCTTGATCGCGGCCGACCATCTTGAGGCGGAGGCCGCCTGCGCATGGCAGGCCATCGCGCTGCGCCCCGCACCGCCGACCATGACGTTCTACGTCCTGACCCCCACCGACCCTGAAACCCTCGCGCCGAGTGCGGTCGGAGAGGTTCCAGACCCGGTTTGCGGAGCTTACGGAGTCTCGACCCATGGTGTGCGCTATTTTATCACCGATCTGCGCTGGCCCGACCACGCGATCTTCGTCGACGAGGGCCAGGAACGCCCCCTTTTTGATCCGTCGAGCATCACCCGTTTGCCATAGCCCTTAGGCGCTTCAGTGGGCGAATTCGAGAATGTCGAATTCCGATCCGGCGAGCGGTGCGGGAAACTCCAGCCGCAAGCGCCCGTCATCAAGCCGCGTCAGGACACCCATCTGATCGCGCGACGGGTTATCCCCGAACCAGACAGGTGCCTCGTTGGGGGGATGCTGCGCGCCGAGATAAAGCAACCGGTCATCGCTCAGGTGATAGAGCCGGCCCATGGTCCGCTCGGTGCCGCCCGACTTCCGGATCACCCAGCCTGCACCGTCGTCGAAGATCCGACAGGAAAACCAGTCATAGACCTGGACTGCCGGATCGCCGCCGAGCTTGAGATAGCGGCAACGCCAGTCGCCGCGCGGGTCATAGCCATCGTCTAAGGACAGGGGCTGCCCTGCGAGCACCTTCGCGAGCGTGCTTCCGGCGACCGCTTCGGGGTCAGCTGTGGCTGCCGTGATCGCAGCCGCGCGGCGCTGGTCGAATTCCGCGAGAACCGCCCGGTCCTCATCCGACATGAGGCCGACGATCGCGCCATCCGCGAAAGCAGCCGGTGAGATGGACACAAGGGCGAGCGACAGCGCCACCGCGCGCCAGGTTGTATGTCTGTTCATGAGCAGATCCCACCCGATCAAGTGTTGTGCGGGTACTATGACTTTGGTGAGGCGAGCACACAAGTTGGGAAGGTGCTGTTCTGACCGGATCGGCTGTTCGTGCGTTATCGTGAGGCACCACATGCGGGCGCAGTATGGGCAGACGACGAAAATCAGGAACCGGTCTTCCCGCCCCATATCTGAGGCGTGTCACGTGGGCCGGGCCAGATGAGCGACGCCCGACGGACTATCTGTTTTCCCTGCCGTTTCTGAACGATTTTGACTGGAAAATGGAGTTCACAACGCCGGTGACCATCATCACGGGAGAAAATGGTTGCGGAAAATCGACCTTGATCGAGGCGATCGGGGGGCTGGCTGGTTATGACGAGACTGGTGGGGGGGACGG
>JALQUE010000088.1 GCA_023260815.1 Roseovarius sp. | reverse complement strand
CCAGAAAGCCTCGCGCACCTCGGCCTCCCGCAGCCCGTCAGGCGCCTGCACCTGCAGCCGCGTGCCGGCATCCCAATGCGTCATGCGCACCATGCCGATGGCCACGTTGGTGTCGAAATCCGGGCTCCATGCCGCCGAGCTGATCCGCCCGACCTGCTTGCCCTGTGCCAGCACCGGCCACCAATGATCGCAAGCCGGCACTTTCGGCCCGTCGATCGCCACGGCGCGGATCTGCTGCACCGGGCCTTCCTTGGCCACCCGCAACAGCGCATCCCGCCCGATACAGCCAATGGCCGTATGCGTGTTGCAGAACCGGCCCAGGCCACATTCATGCGGGGTGTTGTCATCGGTCATGTCGTTGCCATAACTCAGCAATCCGCCCTCGATCCGCTCGATCAGGTTCGGACAGCCGGCATGCACATCCATGCCCGCCCCCGCGTCCATCAGCGCATGCCACAAGGGCATCCCTATATCCGATCCCTCGACATAGATCTCATATCCGCCCTGCTTGGAATAGCCCGAACGTGCGATCACCATGTCGCGGCCCTGAAAATCGAAGACACCGAAGCGGAAGAAGCGGATATCGCGCACCGTATCGCCAAAGACCGCCGCCATCAGATCATCGGCGCGCGGCCCCTGCACCGCCAGCGGCGAGACGTCAGGCTCGTCCACCAGCACGTCCAACCGCCAACCATGCGCCGTGGCGCGCACCCAATAGAGCAGATCACTGTCGGCAATCGAGATCCACCAGCGATCCTCGGACAGCTTGACCGCCACCGGATCGTTGAGCATGCCACCCGTCTCATCGACGATCGGCACATAGAAACACTGGCCCGGCGTCATCCCGCGCAGATCGCGCGGCGTCAGCATCTGCATCAGCCGCCCGGCATCCGGGCCGCGCAACTCGACCTGCCGTTCGCAGGCCACATCCCAGATCTGCACCGCCTCCTTGAGATGGCGGTAATCCTCTTCGATGCTGCGGAACACCGTCGGCAGCAACATGTGGTTATAGACCGTATAGGCCTTCACGCCCGCCGCCTCGACCCCTTCGGAAAAGGGCGTGCGGCGCAACCTGCGCGACAGGGACAAAAGCGGCGCGGACATCAGTCATTCTCCTTGGGCATGACAAACAGATCGCTGACCGGGGCTGCCAGGCCCGAGCGCGTCATCATCGCGTGCACCTGCCCGCGGTGATGGGTCTGGTGGTTGAACATATGGATCACGCACGCCGCGCGCGGGCGCGTCGCCTCGCCCCCCGCAAGGCGCGAGGCAATCGTCATCTCCCCCGTCAGGTCCAGCGCATGCAGCGCCTCGGCCCAGTGCCAGATGCGGCCATCGGTGGCGAAACGCTCGGCCGTCCACACCCCGACGGTGGGACACAGATCGACGCTCTGGGCGATGCTGCCATCCGGGGCACTGACCAGATCCGGCGCCAAACGATGCATCCAGACCCGATCCGCCCATAGCAGATGGTTCAGCGTCCCCAGAATCGAGCCGAAAAACGCCGCGTGATCGGCGCGCAGCACCTCAAGGCTGACCCCGTCCAACGCCTCGCTCAGCTGCGCATTCTGCCAGGCGTTGTAGCGGGCCATCGTCCGGACATAGCCCGGATCGATCATCAGCGGGGGCCTTTCCAGTCGATCTGGCAGATTTCGGCGCTGCGGCCATCAAAATCCCAGACCCGCCCAAAGGCGCGCACCCGACCCTTGGTGGCGGTGGCGACGGTGATGTCGGGGCCCATCCAGTATTCGGTGTTGGTCACCACGATATCCTCGCCGTTATGGCCCGACACGGGGACGACTTCGCCCTGGATCTTCTTGCCGACCATCAGGCGGCGGGTCTTGCCTTCGGTTTCGAACACCACCGGCGCGCGTTCGGCGCCCAGAAACTCGCTGACCAAAATGCTGAACAGCCCGGTTGTGCCGCGCGCCTTGCCGCTGAAGATATCGACCAGCGCGGCATAGGCGTCATTGCTGGCGCGCTCGTCGATATAGGCGGCGGCCTTCCAGTTGCCGCGCGCCATCAACCCGGGGATCTCCAGCATCAGCCCGACATTCAGCCCCGACAGATCCGTGTCGCCATAATGCCCCTCGTCGATGCGCACCCCAGACCAGGCCTGGCAATAGCCCTCGGTCGGCGGGTGCTGCCCAAGCGACACCACGCAGGGGCAGAAAACCGTGCAGTTGCAGTTCAGGATCAATTCGCCCTTGATCGCCCATGGCACGGTGCCATGGCCCGATTTCGGCACGCCGGGCATCCGGTTGTCGATCTTGGCGGGTGTGTCCAGTTTGTCAGCGGCCATATCCGGCCCTCCCTTTGCTCAAAATCCGGCGCTCAGCGCCATCCAGCCCGCCGCCGCCAGCAGCACGACACCCAAGGGGCGCGTGAGCCAGCGGCCCAAACGGGGCAGTTTCTCGATCACCATGACCACCGTCGCAAGGCCCATGAAGGCCAGGTTCATGACCCCGCCCACAAACGCCAGCGCCATCAGCGCCCAACAACAGCCAAGACAGACGGCGCCAAGCCGCAGACCGTTGCGCCACGGCCCCTCGTTCCAATGCTGCATGAAAAACGTCAGCGGCGCGCGGCACTTGGCCAGGCACGCCTCCTTCATCGCGCTGAACTGGTATCCCCCCGCCAGCACCAGCAGACCCGCCGACAACCAGCCCGACCGGCTGTCACCGAAGGCACTGACCAGATCCGCCTGAAACAGCGCCATCTGCA
>JALQUE010000400.1 GCA_023260815.1 Roseovarius sp. | reverse complement strand
GCAATGGCCTCGGGTTCACCGCCTTCCGGAGTTCCAAGCTTCACCCTCTCAGAGCGCAGTTCCCCCGACTTTGTGTTCACTAGAGCACCTTTGATACCAGTGCCACCGATATCAATTCCCAATGCCTTCTTGCTCATGTGGCCTCCGTCAGTATCTGCGGTCCGTCTTCGGTAATCAAAATTGTGTGTTCGAACTGCGCTGTCAGCGACTTGTCCTTGGTAGTTACTGTCCAGCCGTCATCCCAGAGGTCCCACTCAATTCCTCCAAGGGTGATCATCAGCGAATGGGTCGGCGCCTCTCGCGGGTTGGGCTATCTCATCCTGCTGGCGCTTGGCCGGGTCAAGGTGGATCTGATGTTCGCCACCACCATCGCGCTGGCGGTGTTCACCCTTCTGACCTACGCGCTGGTGGACCGGATTTGCCGCCGCTGGCTGGATGGCCCCTCTGGCCCCGCCTGAGCCGGATTTGCCGAACCGACACCGACGCGATACCGACGTCATACCGACGCGATACCGCAGCCGTTTTTCAGAAGTCCGTCGGCGCCCCGCCCTCGGCCTTGCGCCGCTCCACGAAGGCCGCCAATTCCTCGTGAATAGCCGCATCCATCGGCGGCGGCTCGAAGCTTGCGATGATGTCCTGAAAGACCTGATGCGCCCTTTGCGGGGTCCAGACAGCCCCCGCCGCCTCCCATGCCTCATAGTTGGTCCAGTCACTCAGAAAGGGCTGGTAGAAGGCCGTGGTATAGCGGTCCTGGGTGTGCTGAATGCCAAAGTAATGACCCTGATCGCCCACCTCGCGCACCGCCTCAAGGGCGATTTCCTCGGGACCGGTCGCCGTCAGGGTCGGGTCCATATAGCGTTGAATATGTTGCAGAATCTCGCAATCCATCACAAATTTTTCCGGGCTGGCGATCAGCCCTCCCTCCAGCCATCCGGCGGCGTGATAGACCATGTTGGCGCCCGACTGCACCGCCGACCACAAGCTGTTCGACGTCTCCCACATCGCCTGCCCGTCCGGCACATTCGCAGCACAAACGCCACTGGCCCGCATCGGCAACCCGTAGAACCGGGCCATCTGCCCCGTCATCTGCGTGGCGCGCATGTATTCCGGCGTCCCAAAGGCCGGCGCTCCGGTTTTCATATCCACGTTCGAGGTAAAGGTTCCGATCGCACAACACGCCCCCGGCCTGACGATCTGCGCCAGCACCACAGCGCACAACCCCTCTGCCAGACTAAGCGCCACCGCCCCCGACATGGTCACCGGCGCCATCGCCCCGGCCAGAGTGAACGGCGTGACCACAAGGCCCTGATTGCGCCGCGCCACCCGCATCCAGCCATCCAGCATGGGGTAGTCATGCTTGAGAGGCGAGGTGGAGTTGATGTTGGTATACATATGCGGCCGTGCCTCGAATTCGGCATCGGTCAGCCCGGCCGCGATGCGGACCATGTCCATCACGTCCTCGACCCGCTCGCGCCCCAGACAATAGGCATGCGCCACCTTGTCGGTCAGCGTCAGCTTGTCATAGAGCACATCCAGATGGCGCACGCTGGCATGGATGTCCTGCGGCTCGACCGGATAGCCGCCGATGAAATGCACACAGTTGAAATATTGACTGAGTTTCAGAAGGTTGCGGCACATCTCGCGGGTGCCGGCCACCTTGCGGCCAAGCGCCATATCCCAGTAATTCGGCGGCGACGAGACATTGCCGAACACCATGTTGCGCCCCCCCATGGAAAGCTGCCTCGCGGGGTTTCGCGGCGTGATCGTCCATTCGCGCGGGGCCTTTGCGATCATCTCCATGACGAAGTCGCGGCCCATGCGCACGTTCTCGCCGGTGATCGTGCAGCCACGCGAACCGCGCAGGATGTCCAAAGCTTCGGGGTTCAGAAACTCGATCCCGATCTCTTCGAGAATGCGCATCGCGCCATCATGGATCGCCGCGATCCCATCCGCGTCCAGCGGTTCGACCGGGCGGTCGATATTGACCGGCGGCGCCCATGGCATCTGTTCGATCACGGCGGTTCCACGGCGTTCCGCGTTGCCTGCCCGACCACCCGCGCGCCGTCTGCGTTTCAAAGCTTCTGCCATCGCCGTGATCCCTTTTGCGGTTCGGGATCATGGAACCACCGCGCAAGGCGTTTCGTTTGCCGCTTTGCGACTGATGCTGTCGTTTTTGGAAAACCGCGTTCGGTTGCGCATCCTCGCGCTGCGGTCAATGCGCAGGCCCGCCCGGCGCAGCCCGGCGACCGGTCCACTGGAGATACACCGCAAGACTGCCCACCACGATCACACCGCCCACGATCATCATCGGTGTCGGTGCTTCGCCCGTGCCTGCCCAGACCCAGACCGGCCCAAGCACCGTTTCCAGCAACAAAAGAAGGCTGACATTGGACGCATGCGTATAGCGCGACGCCAGAGACAGCGTAAAAAACGACACCGGCAGGATGACAAGACCGGTCACGGCAATCGCCCAGACAGTGCCGGTCATCATCGCCTGTGGTCCGGCCACACTCATCGCGCTGCCCCCCGCCAGAATGGCACCCACGCCGATCACCAGAAGGATGGGCAGTTGCGGACGACGGCGCATCACCACGAAGTTGAGCGCCAGAACAAACGCCGTGCCAAGCCCGAACAGCGCCCCGTAAAGCGAATTCCGGTCCAGCCCGATCTGCCCCTTGTCACCGCTGAAAACCGCGATGCCGATCCCCGTCATCACCGCCGCGATGGTGACCCATGTGGCCCGCCGTGTCGGTTCGCCCAGGATCAGCCAGGCAAGGATCGCCGAAAACACAGGCACTGTGGCCAGCCCCAACAGGACAACCGCGACCGGCGCGACCGATATGCCCAACCCGAACAGCGTGGCGTTGAAGAACTGACAGACAACAATCGTCAGACCGAAACCCGAGCCAAGGATCATCAGGTCTCCGCGCCGGTCACGGCTGAGGATCGCCCACATCACCAACATGGCGGTGCCCATCAGCAGGCCGCGCCATGCGACCATCTCGAAGCCCCCCATCCCCGACCAACGCATGAGCATCGTGTCAGGCGTCAGAACCAGTGTCCCGAACACCGCCAGCCCTATGCCGAACAGCGGATGGCGCGTCATGCAATCATCCATGCGGGCAGATGCCCGATATCCGGCAGCACAGCGTCGGCCAAAGGTGCAAGGTCTTCATGCTTGGCCAGTCCGGTGAGAACGCCGACCGTCTGCATCCCCGCCGCGCGCCCCGCAAGCAGGTCATGCGTGCTGTCTCCGACCATCACCACCCGTTCGGGCGACAGGCTGACATGGCGCGCAAAGGCCAGCAGCGGCCCGGGCGCGGGCTTGGCCCCATGCCCCGAATCGAACCCGGCAATAAAATCGAAACGATCATCGACGCCGGCACTGCGCAGATGGCTGCGGGCGCCGTATTCGGTGTCGTTCGTCATCACGCCAAGGGCGATGCCCTCCGCCGCCAGCGCATCGAGGAACGCCGCCAAAGGCACCGCTGGCGCCAGTGGCGCTTCGGCGGCGCTCAGCATCAGGATGCGTTCGATCTCTTCGATGCTGCGCCCCGGCAGGGCGCGGCCCACGCATTCGGCGGCCTCGCGATTGGTGCCGGCGATGACCGGGCTTTGCGGGTTGAAGCGGCCCGCCACCAGATCGAAGTCGATCTCTAGGGCGATGCGGGCCATCAGCTCTGCCTCACCTCCGGACAGGTCGCGGATCGTGTCCACCGCCCAGACATTCCACGTGGCATTGAAATCGAACAAGGTACCGTCCTTGTCGAAGATGATGCCGTCAATCTTTCTTGCGATCAGGGGCGCGCCGGTGGTCATGTCCAGTTGACCTGCTGCCCACCCGGAAGCGCCGCACGGGCCCGCATCGGCAAATCGTTGGCCATGCCCAATGCGCTGCAGCACTGCACGACCCACGCATCATCCATCAAGATGAAATCCAGAACCGAGCCCAGAAATTCGAAATCTTGTGCATTTTCACGCAGATCGGCCTCGGACACGCCTGTCGCGCCCATGAACACAGGCATCAGATCGTCATTGCCTGCAAGCCATCCCAGACAGCGCAAGGCGACTGTTTCGGCGGTATCCTGCGTGATCGTCAATTTCATTAATTCCCGGAAAGGTTTTCTTAACCACTCACAGGGATAGTCATGGTCACAAAAAGAGCAAGTCCGAAAGGCAACGTCTGATGTCCGGTAAAATTCTCATCGTGGATGAGCTGGCGACCAACAGGATCGTCCTGAAGGTCAAGCTGTCGGCCGCCTATTACGACGTCATCCAGGCGTGCTCCGGGGCCGAGGCACTGTCGCTCTCCGCCTGCGAAAGCCCCGATCTGGTGGTGTGTGCTCCGACACTCAGCGACATGGACTGTCACAGTTTCGTGCAACGCCTCAAGGCGCGCGACGGTCTCGAAGCGGCTCCGGTGATCATGTTCCTGCATACCGCACATCATCAGGCGCGTCTGGATGCGCTGCAAGCCGGCGCCGACGAGGTGCTGGTCAAACCGGTTGACGAAAGCATTCTGCTGGCCCGGCTGCGCAGCCTGTTACGGCAACATCAGGTTGCCCGCGATCTGCGCATCCATGCCGGTACGGCCTCGGCCCTGGGATTTGCGGAAAGCGCACCCAGATTCGACCGCACCTGGCACATCGGGCTTGTCGCGCACGGCCAGAAAGAAGCCGTCGCGCTTGCTGCCCGGCTGGGCCGGCTACGTCGCTACAAAGTCAAACCGCTTGATCCCGAAAGCGCTCTGATCACGCCCCGCGACGGCGCCGTGCCGGATCTCTATCTGCTTAGGGTCTGTCCGGACAGTCGCGATGCAACACTGGATCTGATCGCCCGGCTCAGCACCTCACCGCACAGCCGCAAACGCCCGATCATCGCCGTGCTGTCGCCGCAGGCGTCCAGCCTCTTGCCCGGGCTGCTGGATATCGGGGCCGATGACGTGATCTTCGAGAATGGAGATTCGCGCGAATTGCTGTTGCGCCTCGACCGGCAGCTGGCCCGCGCCCACAAGGCCGAAGCCATGCGCGAACAACTTCAAACCGGGCTTCAAGCGGCGGTGATCGACCCGCTGACCGGACTTTACAATCGCCGCTATGCGCTGCCCTTCATCGGCAGACTGATCGACGAGACAGGGCGCGACGGGCGCGGCTTTGCCGTGATGGTCGCCGATCTCGACCACTTCAAGCGGATCAATGACCAACATGGCCATGCCGCAGGCGATGCCGTACTCAGTCAGATCGCGCGGCTGATGAAATCCAATCTCCGCGAAAAAGACATGATCGCCCGGATTGGCGGCGAAGAATTCCTGATCGTGATGCCCGACGCCGGCCGCGAAGAAGCCAGCCGCATGGCCAGACGCCTGTGCGCGGCGGTCAGGCGCAGCCCGCTTCATGTCATATCAAGCGAGGCGCCGCTGAATGTCACCATCAGCATCGGGGCCACCTTGGGCCATCCCAGGCCCGACGCGGAAACACCAAAAGTCGATACCCTGCTGGACGAGGCGGATCGCGCGCTTTACGGCTCGAAATCAGGCGGGCGCAACACCGTCACCTTCAGCCGCCGCCCTGCCGCCTGATCCTGCACCCAAGCCGTCCCCAGCAGGTCATCACCTTTCGCGATGGCGGCGCCAGCCGGCCTCCAGCCGATCCGCAAAGGCGGCACGGGTCTCAGGGGTCATGCTTTCCAGCCGGTCCAGCAAAAGCCCCTGTCCCAATTCCAGTCGCTCGGCAAGCATACCGCGCATACGGGCCATATGCGCCTCGACAGCGGCGCGGTCGAATGGCGTCCTGCGAAGGTCGATGATCAGCGCATCGAAAGCGGCGCGCTGTTCGGGGCGGCCTGGCCTGCCGTCGCGATAAGCCTCGCGCATCTGCCGGGCGATGGCGCGCCTGTCAGGCTCATCCAGTGCGCGCGTCATCGGCCCTCCTGCCGCGTCGATGCCCGGTGCGTGATGCCTGCCATGCCATCCACCGCCCGAGATCAGCATGCCCACAACCGCCCCCGCCACCAACAAGTTCAGCGCCAGCGACGCCACCAAAAGCCCACGCAACCACCCGGACATGCCGGCACCGTCACTTTTGTTGCCGCGTTGATCCTGCACCATCACAATGTCCCTTCGGTCAAATCGAACCCGACCCCGGGGGGCAGATCGACAATATAGGCGGCGTCGGGTTGCGACAGATAGGCCTGCACCCCCTCAGGCGGGCTCAACCCGATCCAGATACCGGCCACGGTCGCGGCGGCCAGCCCACCCATTGCAGGCCAACCGCCAAGCGTCCGGATCGCCTGACGCAGGCGACCGGCGCGCGGCAATGGCTGAACGCGGGCGGGGGGCATCGCTGTCCGGGCATACTCGGCATCGGCATCGGCCAAGACCCGCGCCAGCAACTCCGGTGACGGCTCCAGAGGGGCCGCGCGCGCAGCCTCGAAACACGCATCGAGCGCCCGGATGTCATCTTGGTCTCTACTCATCAGCGAACCCCAATTCCTCGCGGCGGTCGATCAGATCGGCCGACAATGCCCGTTTCCCGCGCGCCAGAAGGCTTTCCACCGCCTCGACGCTTAAGCCCATGATCTCGGCAATCTGCGGATTGCCAAGATCGTCCATATGGCGCAGCACGATGGCCTGACGCTGCCTGTCGGGCAGCCGGGCCAACGCCTGCTGCAAGGCTTTCTCTTGATCCGCCCCCTGCAGGCGGGCCACAGGCCCCTGTGCCGGATCCACCGGCTCGGCGGTAGCCTCAAGCGTGACAGGCCGGGCCTGACGCAGCCTGTCGGTACACAGGTTGGCCACCACACGATAGAGCCACGTGGTCACCAACGCTTCGCCTTGCCGCCAGTCCGGGGCGATCTTCCAAAGGCGCAGCATGGCCTCTTGCGCCACGTCCTCGGCCTCGGCGGCGTTGCCAAGCATCCTGTAGGCATGGTTCAGAACCCTTGGCGTCAGACGCAGGGTCAAGGCCCGCGCCGCCAGCCTGTCGCCATTGGCGAACAGCACCAGCAAGGCGTCGTCCGATATGTCGCTCATCGCGTCCAGTGGCATGTCCTCTGTCCCCGGCCTTCATGATGCGCGGCATGGCGCGGCCCGACAACCCTGGGCCGTCGCAGACCCGGTGGTCAGATTTTGGCTCCGAGGGCCGGATCAGTCGGATTGACCCCGGCGCATGTGATCGTCCCGGTCCATGCCACGCGCGTCGCCCTGCCCGGAATAGTAGTGATGATGCGTATGGTAATGGATTTCGTTGACACCACCACCGCGCGAGTGCCCGCCGTGACCCTCCTCGTGATAGCCGCGATGACCATGACCTTTCATGTCGCGACCCTCTTTGTGGTGTCCCTTCATGCCATGCCCCTTGCCGTCGTGGGCCTGCGACATACGCTCGGCGCGCATCTTGGCCATGGCCTCGAATTCCGCGTCCGAAATGGCGCCGTCACCGTCGGTGTCATGCCGCTCAAACATCCGGCCCATGCGCCCCGACTGCATTTCTTCCATGCTCAGCATGCCATCGCCATCCGTGTCCTGACGGGCGATCATCTTGTCAGCGCGCGTTGCCATACGCTCCATCATGCGGGCGCGCATCCTTTCGGCCATTTCCTGGGACGACAGCTTGCCATCACCATTCGCATCGGCCATGCCGAAGCGGGCTTGCGCCTGCGCGGCCATTTCATCCGGAGTGATCCGGCCATCGCCATCGGCATCCAGTTCCTCGAAGTCGAAGGCCGGGCCGTGCTGACCGCCGCCCATTCCGCCTTGCGTGCCTTGCTGGGCAACACCCAGACCGGCGGTCGCGATGATGAGGGCCGTGGCCGCGCCGGTGATCAGATACGTGCGTTTCATGACAATTTTCTCCCTTGCTGTCACATTGTGCGAGACCGGCGCGCTGGCCGGTTCAGCAAGTCATACGGACCAGCCGACAGGTTCCGTCGCATTGAAGCCCGTCAATCGGTCACGCTTGTGTGATCGCAGCCCCCGACAGCCCCCCGGCATTTGCGACATCGCGACGCAATCCCAAGCTGACGTCTTCATATCCCGTGTCGAATGCCCCATTGTCGCTGTCTTATTGATGGGGAAAAGCATGGCCAACGCGCATCAACACGAGCACGACCACGAATTCGAGCACGAGCTTGAGCATGGCGACGAACGGCAATTATGGCCGGCGCTGCGCAAGGGGTTCCGGCGCAAATGCCCCTGCTGCGGCAGTGGTCCGCTGTTGAAAAGCTATCTCAAGGTGCGCGATACCTGCACGGTCTGCCGCGAAGATCTCAGCCATCACCGCGCCGATGACGGGCCGGCCTATCTGACGATTCTGATCGTCGGACATCTCATGGCGCCGCTGCTGCACATCGCGTTCGTCGCATGGCGCCCCGAACCTCTTGTGCTGTTTACCATTTTCGCGGTTGGATGCGTGGCCCTGTCGCTGTATCTTCTGCCGCGACTTAAGGGGATGATCGTGGCCTTCCAATGGGCGCGACAGATGCACGGGTTCGGTGATCCGGCCTGACATTCCCTTTCGGTAACGAAAGGGCTGACATGACCACGCCAGACAAAACCGCCATCAGGGATGCGGCCACGGTGATCGCACTTCGGGATCGCCGGACCGATCCGCATGTCCTGATGGGTCAGCGCGGCGCGACTGCGGCCTTCATGCCCAACAAATTCGTCTTTCCGGGCGGCGCGGTGGATGCTGCCGATGCGTCGGTGCCACTGGTCCGGCCCCTGACCGGCCTATGCGCCCAACGCCTGACCGAAGATTGCCCACAAGATCTGACCCATGCGCTTGCCGCCGCCGCCATCCGCGAGTTGTGGGAGGAGACCGGCCTCATGCTAGGGCGTCCCGGTGATTGGCCAGCGCCCGCCCCCGCCGACTGGATGGGCTTTGCCGATCGGGGCCTGCTGCCAAGCGCCGAGGCGCTGCAATTCGTGTTTCGCGCGATCACGCCGCCGGGACGTCCGCGCCGCTTCGATGCGCGGTTCTTTCTGGTGGATGCAAACGCGATTTCCGGGGATCTCGATGATTTCTCGGCCGCCTGCGACGAGCTTTCACACCTGCAATGGGTGCCGCTGGCCCGTGCCCGCGAGTTCGATCTTCCCTTCATCACCGAGGTGGTGCTGGCCGAGGTCGCCGCCCGCGCGCATGACACCAAGCCGCCCGCCTCGGTGCCGTTTTTCCGCAATGACGATGAAGAAAGCCTGTTTTTGCGTCTGCAAGGCAAAAGCCCGATGGCGCGCACCTGACGCCGCACCGCGCCTGCGCCGCCCTAAGCCCTCAGCCCAACAGCACAAGCGCCAGAATACTACCGGTCAGCAAGGTGATGCCAATCGCTTCGCGCACCGTCAGTTTCTCATGGAAGACCAGCCACGAGACGAGCA
This sequence comes from Roseovarius sp., assembly GCA_023260815.1. GTDB lineage: Bacteria > Pseudomonadota > Alphaproteobacteria > Rhodobacterales > Rhodobacteraceae > Roseovarius. The sequence continues at coordinate 2,743 of JALQUE010000400.1, read as the reverse complement.
GGGAAAAGATCACCTCGATCTGCCCCACCGCAAAGACCAGCGCGGCATTCTGCAAGGTAAAGGCCGTAAACCAGCACAGGCTGCCCCCCATGCTGGTCACGCCCATCCACAGCGCAACCCTGCGTGCGCCCCAAACGGCGCGCACTTGGCCCGCCTCCCGCCAGGCCAGCCATGCCCCCAAGCCGATGGTCTGCGACACGGTCACAACCGCCAGCGTCACACCCGCGCGCAAGAGAGGGTCATCGCTGGCCACCTCCAGCGTGGCACCACGATACGCCACCGCCGATATGGCAAAAAACGCGCCCGACGCGATCCCAAGCCCCACGGCACGGTTCATCATCCGCCGCAGGCTCAGCCCCGGCAGACCGGCATTGTCCGACAGCACCAGAACACCGATCAATCCCAGAATTATCGCCGCCAGCGCCAGCCCGCTGATCCGGTCTCCGAGGACCAGCAGACCGACCAACGCGGTCTGAATCACCTCGGTCTTCTTGAACGTGATGCCGACCGCGAAATTCCGCGCCGCGAACAGGGCGACAACGCACCATGTCGCAAGCACCTGCATCAGCGCGCCGATCAACGCATAAGCCCAGAATGCGCCACCGCGCGCCGGCAGCGCAGCCCCGGTCCAGACCAGATATGCCACCACCCCCAAAACGACCAACGGTGCCGAATAGGCAAAGCGCGCAAACGTGGCCCCGCCCGCCGACAGCGTGCCGATACTCAGTTGTTTTTGCAGCATGAACCGCAACGTCTGGAACGCCGCGGCCGCCACGGACAGGATGATCCATGCTTCCATGCCGCAAAGCTATGACCTGCTTTCAGTCCATGGGCCAGAGAGGATGTGGCACCGGGTCTTTCGCCCGCAGAAAATGCTTGCGGAAAATCTCGCCGTAGGAGCGATAGTGATAGCCGTCGTTGTGGCCCAGATACTGCGCCTTTCGGGCGGCGTAGAGTTCAGGAAGCTGGAACCAAGGCACCTTGGGATGCATGTGGTGAACCACATGCAGATTGTTGTTCAGAAAGATCAGCGCCAGCGGTCCGCGATCCTCGATGATGACGGTGCGGCCCCGTGCCTTGTCATGCGCGCGATGTTCCAGAAACGTGCGGATCTTCAGGACAGACAGCCCCAAATAGACCGCAACCGCATAGGCCCAGACCGACATTGTCGCCACATGCACCAGCCACCACAGCACCAGCGCCACCGCCGGCAGATGCCAAAGCCAGGCCGCCAGAACGCCGGGACGCCCCGCCCGGATGGCCCGCCATTCGTCGCGCAGGAACACCGCCTGCCCCACCGCCGGACCAATCAGCAACCGCCCCAACAGCGTGTTGTTGAAGACCAACACCTGCCCGAGCCATCGCGGCAGCCGGTTCCAGACCGCCGGATCAAGGTAATTGGTTTCCGGGTCGTCATAGGGATCGGTCAAATGCTCGTCCCGGTGATGGGCCAGATGCGTGTCGCGAAATCGGCGATAGGGCACAACCAGGTCAAGCGCCGGACAGACCAGCGCCTCGTTCAGCCGCGCGTCGGGGAACGGATGACCGTGCAGCGCCTCGTGACACAGCGATGAATGCAGCGCAACGCAGACCGCCGTGATGCCGATGCCAAGCGGCAGCCACAGGCCGGCAGCCCAGGTGGTGCCAACGGCCCAACCCGCATAACAGGCCACCAGCAGCGCAAGCGTCGGCCACTCCACGCCGCGCATCCTGACGCCCTCAGCCATGCCTGCGCCCCCAGCCAATACGCGACCAGATCCGCTCGTAGGCGACATACATGCTCAGTCCTATCACGGTATTGACCACCGCCATGGCGCCGCCGATCGCCGCCGATCCGGTCATGGCAAGCCCCACAAGGGACATCACCAGCAATCCCATCAAATTCCAGACAATCGCCTTCACAAGCGTGCGGCGCCGCGTCTCCATGACAAACCTCCGATACTGAAATGCTTGCCCTCACAGCTACGCGCCAACGCCTTGGCCGAACATTCCGCAATTGGTTAACATTTTTCTGCAACTGTGATATTTCTCAACACATGCTGGAAAAAACCGACAAACGCCTTCGGGCCGATCTCTTTCGTCAGCGCCTGACGTCGGCGCTGAACGAGCGTGGCACCAACCAAAGCGCGCTTGCGCGGGCCGTCGGGGTGGATCGCTCGACGATCTCGCAATTGCTCAAGGGAACGGGCGCGCGGCTGCCCAATGCGCAGGTGGTCGGCGAATGCGCCCGGGCGCTTGGCGTGTCGGCGGACTGGCTTCTGGGCCTCACCGACCGTCCCGAAACCGCGGCTGACATTCTGGCCACCACCATGTCGCTCACCGAAGCCCCCCGTGCGCTGGTGGATGAGCAGATCTTCCAGTGGCACAAGGAGGCTGCGGGCTACAAGATCCGGCATGTGCCGGCGGGGCTGTCAGACATGCTCAAGACGCGCGAGATGCTGGAATGGGAATACACGCCCCATCTGGGCCGCAGCACGCAACAGGCGATCGGCGCCTCCGAGGACCGGCTTGCCTGGATGCGCGGCACCCAATCGGATTACGAGATCGCGATGCCGCTGTTCGAAATCCACAGCCTTGTGCGCGGCGAGGGCTATTACGCAGGGCTGCCGCGCGACGTGCGCGAGGCTCAGGTCGACCGCCTGCTCGAGGTCACACAGCAGCTATATCCGCGCCTGCGCGTCTATCTCTACGATGCGCGCCGGCTCTATTCCGCACCGATCACGATATTCGGGCCGCTTCTGGC
>JALQUE010000392.1 GCA_023260815.1 Roseovarius sp. | reverse complement strand
ACCTCGAACGGGGTCTCGTCATTGCTGAGGTAAACGAGGGTAAAGTCGCTGAAATCGAGCCTGTCGGCGATTTCGAGCCCAAAGGCGCGGCGGTAAAAATCAACCGATCGCGACTCGTCGAGAACGCGGATCATGCTGTGGATGGCTTTGGCCATGAAATCCTCCGGATCGTTAATTGGTCCGGAAAGTTTGCCAAAGTGGGCGTAGGTGCGGGTAGTAAACGGTTACTACACCGCAAGAATGGCTATTCGGCGGCGATCTGGGCGCGGGGCGCGGGCAGGTCGCGTTCACGGTGTACAAGGCAGGTGCAGCGCAAAAGGGCGGTGAAATTCTTCGGTTCGCCCTTGAGTTCGAGCACTTCGCCATGCAGCTTCGAGACGAAAGCCGGTGTCGAGAGGCCTTCGCCTTCGGCGATTTCATCGAGAATGGCCCAGAAGGATTTTTCAAGCCGGATGCTGGTGCTTTGGCCGTTCAGGCGCATCCGGCGGGTTTCAAGTTCGTAGCGTTCGGGGTCTTGCCCCGCGAAGATTCGGCACATTTTTGTTGTCCTCCCTTGGGCGGCACACAAGCCGCCACCAAAGAGCATACCATTTTTTTCGGATTTGACAGCCCAAGCTTGGCCTCGGTCCGGCAGAGACGCCTAGCGGGGGGCGTAGCTTTGGGGGGGCGTCGCGGGCAGGCCGACATCCTGACTGTGGACGATCACGCCCGAGGGGCTGAGCAACAGGATGCCGTAGGCGCCGGGCTCGTCAATCGAGAGGTGAACGTCGTCGCCGGTCAGCATCATCGGCGCCTGATGGCAGGGACTTTTGAAGATCGTGACCGGCAGGCCGCCCGCATTGCCGGTGATGGCGCGGTGGATATGGCCGCTGATGATCTGGGTGGTGCGGCCATGCGCGCGCAGCCTGTCGATCAGCGCGTCGCGGTTGCGCAGGCCGATCCGGTCCATGGCGGGAAAGCCGCAATCGATGGGCGGGTGATGGGTGAACACCGTGACCAGGCGGTCGCCCGCCCCCAGAAGCGCCGCGTCCAGCCAGCGCATCCTGCCGGGGCTGAGCCAGCCGCTGTGGCGGTCGGGCGCGTCCTCGTCCAGCGTATCGAGCAGGATCAGGCGGTGGCCCTTGAGGTCGTGCATCTGCTGGCAATGCCCTGAGGACGTGAGCGGCATCGAGGGAAAGGCCGCGGCAAAGGCGGCGCGGCGGTCGTGATTGCCAAGCATCAGGCTGACCGGGATCGGGCAGCGCGAAAGCAGCGCCCGCAGGCGGGCATATTCGGCGGGCGCCCCGGTATGGGTCAGATCGCCGGTGATGACGATCCGCGCGGCGTCGGGATGGTGGGCCAGCGCATGTGCAAGGGCCTGGGCAAAGCGCGCACCCGGGTCCAGCCCGATGAGGGTTTCCCCCTCGGGCAGGATGTGCAGATCGGTGAACACGAGCACTTTGTGCAAACTGATACCCTTTTCGGTGCTCCCGCGCCGACCTATTCCAGTTCGATCAGCAGATCCTTGGCGTCGATCTGCCCGCCGGGCTGCACATGCACCGCCTTCACGGTGGCGTCATGTTCGGCGTGGATGCCGGTTTCCATCTTCATCGCCTCGATGGTCAGGAGCATGTCGCCCTTCTTGACCTTCTGGCCGACGCTTGCGGTCACGCTGGCCACCACGCCGGGCATCGGCGCGCCGACATGGTCGGGATTGCCCAGTTCGGCCTTGGGGCGCGCGGCGGTCGACGCCTTGGCCTTGCGGTCGGGCACACGGATCACACGGGGCTGACCGTTGAGTTCGAAGAACACCTTCACCTCGCCATCCTCGCCGGTTTCCCCGACGGTCTGAAGGCGGATTTCGAGGATCTTGCCGGGGTCGATTTCGGCCGAAATCTCTTCGCCGGGCTGCATCCCGTAAAAGAACGTCCGGGTGGGCAGGGTGCGCACCGGGCCATAGATGCGGTGGCGGCCCATGTAATCCAGAAAGACCTTGGGATACATCAGGTAGCCGTTGAGATCCTCGTTATCGATGGCCTTGCCTTCGAGCAGATCGACCACCTCCTTGCGGGCGGCATCGAGATCGACAGGATCGAGATGGGCGCCGGGGCGTTCGGTGTTGGGCTCTTCGTCCTTCAGCACCTTGTGAACGATGGCCGGGGGGAAGCCGCCGGGGGGCTGACCCAGATTGCCGCGCATCATGTCGATCACCGAATCCGGGAAGGCCACGTCACGGTCGGGATCTTCCACATCCGCGCGGGTCAGACCCTGAGAGACCATCATCAGCGCCATGTCGCCCACCACCTTGGACGAGGGCGTCACCTTGACGATATCGCCGAACATCTGGTTCACGTCGGCATAGGTGCGGGCCACTTCGGGCCACTTGTCCTCGAGCCCCATGGAGCGGGCCTGGGCCTTGAGGTTGGTGAACTGGCCGCCGGGCATTTCGTGCAGATAAACCTCGGAGGCGGGGGCCTGAAGGCCGGATTCGAAGGCCACATACTGGGCGCGGACATGTTCCCAGTAGTTCGAGATTTCGCGAATGCGCTCGATGTCGATCCCGGTGTCGCGGTCGGTATGCATCAGCGCCTCGACGATGGACCCCAGACAGGGCTGCGAGGTGCCGCCCGAGAACGCATCCATCGCCGCATCGACCGCATCAACGCCCGCATCGGCGGCCGCGAGGATCGTGCCGCCGGCCACGCCGCTGGTGTCGTGGGTGTGGAAATGCACGGGGATGTCCAACTCGTCCTTGAGCGCACGGACCAGAACGCGCGCGGCGGCGGGTTTCAGCAAGCCCGCCATGTCCTTGAGGCCCAGCACATGCGCGCCTGCCGCCTGCAATTCCTTGGCCATGGCGACATAGTATTTGAGGTCGTACTTGGCGCGGTCCGGGTCGAGGATATCGCCCGTATAGCAGATCGTGCCTTCGCAGATCTTGCCGGTGTCGATCACCGCATCCATCGCGACGCGCATGTTTTCCACCCAGTTGAGGCTGTCGAACACGCGGAACACATCAACGCCGGTTTCCGCTGCCTGACGCACGAATTCCTGCACCACGTTGTCGGGATAGTTGGTGTAGCCCACCCCGTTCGAGGCGCGCAACAGCATCTGGGTGAGCAGGTTCGGCATGGCGGCGCGCAACTCGCGCAAACGCTGCCACGGGCATTCCTGCAAGAACCGGTAGGCCACGTCGAAGGTGGCGCCGCCCCAGCATTCCACCGAGAAAAGCTGCGGCAGGTTGGCGGCATAGGCCGGGGCCACCTTGATCATGTCGATCGAGCGCATCCGCGTCGCCAGAAGCGACTGGTGCCCGTCGCGCATGGTGGTGTCGGTCAGCAGAAGCTGCTTTTGCGCCAGCATCCAGTCCGCGACGGCCTTGGGGCCTTTGTCCTCGAGCAGGGTGCGGGTGCCGGGCGGCGGCGTGCCGATCAGGCGCGGCGGGCGCGGCGCCTTGATGTCGGCGGAAGGTTCGGGGCGGCCTTCGGTCTCGGGGTGGCCGTTGACGGTGATGTCGGCGATATAGGTAAGGATCTTCGTCGCCCGGTCGCGGCGCTTCTTGAAGCTGAAAAGCTCGGGCGTCGTGTCGATGAACTTGGTCGTGTATTTGTTCGACAGGAAGGTCGGGTGTTTGAGCAGGTTCTCGACGAAGGCGATGTTGGTGGAGACGCCGCGAATACGGAATTCGCGCAGGGCGCGGTCCATCCGGGCAATCGCCGCCTGAGGCGTCTGGGCGTGGGCGGTGACCTTGACCAGAAGCGAGTCGTA
>JALQUE010000380.1 GCA_023260815.1 Roseovarius sp. | reverse complement strand
GCGCGGCCACGGCCCACCATGCCGCGCCAGCCCAGGTTGAAGCCGGTGAGCTGCCACAGCGCGTCGAGGCCCAGGCAGCCGGGCATCACCGGGTCGCCCGGGAAGTGGCACTTGAAGAACCACAGGTCGGGATGGATGTCGAACTCGGCCACGACGTGACCCTTGCCATGCGCGCCGCCATCCGCCGAGATATCGGTGATCCGGTCCATCATCAGCATGGGCGGTTCGGGAAGTTGGGCGTTGCCGGGGCCGAAAAGCTCGCCCCTTGCGCATTTCAGCAGGTCGTCACGGTCGAAACTGCTCGGATAATCGGCCATGCAGGCGGCCCCTTTCGTAGCTTTAGGGTTCGGTTGCAAACCCTGTATCACCGGGCCAAAGCCCGTTGCAAGCCTGTCAGACCCGCGTGACTGCGTCGCGGGGTGATGGAATTTATTTGAAATATAGGGGGCTGCCGCCCTATATTCTGCAGTAACGCGAAGAATTGAGGCTTACATGACCCATCAAACAACCGGCCGGGAGACCAGGTGGCTGACAGATGCCGGCCTGCGACCGACACGGCAGCGCATGGCGCTGGCCGCAATGTTGGTGGGCGATGGGCAGCATCGCCACGTCACCGCCGAAAGCCTTTTTGCCGAAGCGCAGAAGCGCGGGGAGCGGGTGTCGCTGGCCACGGTCTACAACACGCTGCGGGCCTTTTGCGATGCCGGTTTGATTCAGGAAGTGACGGTGGATGGCTCGAAAAGCTATTTCGACACCAACACGCATGACCACCCGCATTTCTTCTGGGAAGACGAGAATCGGCTGACCGATGCGCCATCGGAACAGCTGCAGATCTCGCAATTGCCCGAAGCGCCCGAAGGCGCCGAGATCGCCAGTGTCGATGTGGTGATCCGTCTGCGGCGCAAACGCTGAGACCCGACATAATGACAGACCGGGCCGGATGGTCGGGGAAAGGATGCCGATGCGCGCGGTGAGCTATTCGCAATTCGGGCCGGCCCATGATGTGCTGGCGCTGGAGCAGGTCGCAACGCCCACGCCCGGACCGGGCGAGGTGCTGGTCAGGCTGGCGTTTTCCGGGGTGAACCCGTCGGATGCAAAGGCCCGCGCGGGCGGGCGCCCCGGCGTCACGAAACCGCCCTTTGATCGAATCATCCCCCATTCCGATGGCGCGGGCGTCATCGAGGCGGTGGGCGATGGTGTGGACCGGGCCCGGATCGGCGCGCGCGTCTGGATCTGGAACGGCCAGTGGCAGCGCGCCTGCGGCACCGCCGCCGAATATATCGCCCTGCCCGACGCGCAAGCGGTTCGCCTGCCCGACGCGGTCAGCCTTGAGACCGGCGCGACCTTGGGCATTCCGGGCCTGACCGCCTGCCAGACGGTGTTTGGCGGCGGTGATGTGGCGGGCAAGCCGCTGCTGATTTCCGGCGGCGCGGGCGCTGTGGGGCATAACGCGGTGCAACTGGCGGCCTGGGCCGGGGCGGAGGTGATCGCCACCTGCTCGGCCACGGGCATGGACCGGGTGCGCAACGCCGGGGCCGCGCATGTGTTCGACTATGCCGATCCCGATCTGGCCGCCAAGATCATGGAGGCCACCGGGGGCAAGGGCGTCGCGCGCGCCATCGAGGTGGAATTCGGCGCGAATGCCGCACTGCTGGCGCAGGTGATGGCGCCGCTTGGCACGATCGCGGCCTATGGATCGGGCAAGGACATGGCCCCTGCCCTGCCCTTTGGCCCCTATCTGTTCAAGGCGCTGAAGATCGACATCACGCTCATCTATATCCTGCCCTGGCCCGAGCGGCAGGCGATCATCACCAAGCTGCACGAGGCGCTGGAGCGCGGCGCGCTGACGCCCGCGATCGGCGCGCAATATCCGCTGGAGGCCTGCGCCGAGGCACAGGATGCGGTTATGACGCCGGGGCGCGCGGGCGCGGTGCTTCTGGATCTGGGCTGACGGCGGTCAGGCGGGCGCGGGCGGACGGCTCAGGCGCCGGGACGAATGCCCGACAGGCCCGGACGGGTGACACGCCGGCGCGACGCATCCAGACCAGCCTCGAACCCTTCGGCATCGCCGTAATCGACGAATTGCGCGTAATAGCCGTGATAGGCGCCGACGCGGGCGGCGTGCTTGATCGGGCACCAATAGGCTTCGGTGCGGCCCGCGACCTCCTGGACATAGCCGAGCAGCCCGTTGCAATAGCCGCAATAGACGCAGTTCAGTTTTTGCAGGGCGTTGAGATAGGCCAGGTGGTGGCGGTCGATCCGGATGAAATCGCGGCGCCGCACCTTGTCGATGCCGTAAACCGGGAAACACACCGCCTGATAGAGCGACACCAGCAGATCGAGCAGCACGAAGGGCACGATCAGACTGTAGATCACCGGCGCGGTCAGCACCACCATCGGGCGCGTGCCACGCAGGAAGGTCGAGAGCCTGACGCGAAATTCGCGGTGGCGCGCGCGGATGCCTTCCTCGAACACCACGCGGCCGTTTTCGAGCCTGTAGCGAAACGCCTCGCTGCGGCGGCGGAGGTCTTGCTCGAGCTCATCCTGAAGGTCGCGGATGCGGGCGAGCAGGGTTTCGGTGGGCGAGGTCATGGCAGGCTCTCCGGCTGGGTGCCGGGATAGGGTAGCCCGGTGCGAGGGTGTGGCGCCAGCCTGTGTTTTCAAAATGGCTTGCGCGGCACAGGCAAGAGGCGGCGGCCTGTCCCCGGCACGAAAATGGCGCGCGCAAGGGGCTTGCGCGCGCCGGTGAACAGCACAGGTCCGGGCCTGCGCCGGCTCAGGCGATCTCGACCAGTTCGATGGCGAAGGTCAGATCCTTGCCGGCGAGCGGGTGGTTGGCGTCGAGCGTCACCTGTTCTTCGGTCACGTCGATCACGGTCACCGGCATCACCTGCCCCTGCGGGGTCTGAACCTGAAGCTGGGTGCCCAGATCAAGCGGGATGTCGGCGGGAATGTCGGCGCGGGGCACGGCCTGACGGGCGTTGGGGTCGGGCTGTCCATAGGCCTCATCGGCGGGCACTTCGACGGTTTTCTTGTCGCCCACGGCCATGCCGGGGAGCGCCTGATCGAGACCGGGAATGATCTGCCCGGAGCCGACGGTGAATTCCAGCGGATCGCGGCCTTCGGAGCTGTCGAAGGTGGCGCCATCGGTCAAGGTGCCGGTGTAGTGAATGCGGACGGTATCGCCCTCTTTGACTTGCGTCATGCGTTTTCCAATCTGATCTGTTCAGGGGGGGGTGGGTTTGCAAGGCCGCGCATCTGGCGCAGGTGCTTGTGCGTATCGCTGTCAAGCCTAGTGACTCGCGCCGCGGATTGCAAACCATCTGCTGATCCTTTGGCAAGACGAACAGATGGGCTTTCAGCGCCGGGCGATCCATGCCAGTCTCGGTGCGCAAGATCGGAGGATTCATGGCCATCACAACCTGCATATTCGACGCTTACGGCACGCTTTTCGATGTGGCCGCCGCGGCAAGGATCGCCGCCAATGAGCCGGGCCGCGAGCGTTTCGCAGAGCATTGGCCGAAAATCGCCGAAACCTGGCGCCTGAAGCAATTGCAATACACCTGGCTGCGCGCGGTGATGGCTCAGCACACCGATTTCTGGGATGTCACGCAAGACGGGCTGGACTATGCGCTGGAGGCCAGCGGGCTGCAGGATGACGCAGACCTGCGCGACCGCCTGCTGCAGCTTTATCACCAGCTGGCGGCCTATCCGGAGGTGCCCGAGATGCTGAGCGCGCTGAAGATGCAGGGCAAAGCCACGGCGATCCTGTCGAACGGATCGCCGGGGATGCTGCAGGGCGCTGTCGCCTCGGCGGGGATCGGCGATCTGCTGGATGATGTGCTGTCGGTCGAGGCGGTGGGCGTCTTCAAGCCGGCGGCGGCGGTCTATGACATGGTGGGCGCGCGGTTCGGCTGCGCACCGGGGGAGGTTCTGTTCGTGTCGTCGAACGGCTGGGATGCGGCGGCGGCGGCGGGCTATGGCTTTGACACCGCATGGGTCAACCGCGCGGGCGATCCGGTGGACCGCCTGCCCGCCCGTCCGCATCACATCCTGCAAGATCTGACCGACATTCCCAAGCTGACGGCGGGCTGAGCATGGCGCGGTTCACCACCAGCGACGGGCTGGCGCTGCATTACGAGGACGAGGGCGATGCGGGCGGCACCGCGGTGCTGTGCCTTGCGGGGCTGACGCGGAATTCCCGCGATTTCGATTTCCTTGCGCCGCATCTGCGGGACTGCCGCCTGATCCGGATGGATTACCGGGGGCGCGGGCTGTCGGACCGGGACACGGATTGCATGAATTACAACATCGTGCGCGAGGCGCAGGATGTGTTGGAACTGCTGGATCATCTGGGGCTGGGCCGGGTCGTGGTGATCGGCACATCGCGCGGCGGGCTGATCGCGATGGCGCTGTCGCTGAGCCATGCCGACAGGCTGGCGGGCGTGGTGCTGAACGATATCGGCCCCGAGGTCAGCGCCGAGGGGATCACCCGGATCATGGAGTATGTCGGCAAGACACCGGATCTGGCCGATCTGGACGCCGCCGCCGAGCGGCTGAAAGCCGTCCACGCCCGCGATTTCCCCGGCGTGCCGCTGACGCGCTGGCGCGCGCAGGCCGAGGCGATGTTCGCAGAGCGCCCCGAGGGCGGGCTTGCGCTGCGCTATGACCCCGATCTGCGGCGCGCGCTGGTGGGACAGGCCGGGGCGGGCGAAGGCCCGGACCTGTGGACGCTGTTCGACCATCTGAAAGACACGCCGCTGGCGGTGATCCGGGGCGCAAATTCGGACCTTCTGAGCCGCGAGACACTGGAGAAGATGGTTGCGCGCCATCCCGGCGTGATCGCGCAAACCGTGCCGGACCGGGGCCATGTGCCGTTTCTGGACGAGGACGAAAGCCTGCGCGCGATCCGCGCCGTTCTGGAGCACGCGAGATGAGCGATATCGACATGATCCGCGCCGCGGCCGCAAGGCTTGAAGGGCATGTGCGGCGCACGCCGCTGCTGTCGTCGCCATTTCTGGACGAGATCGCGGGCCGGCGGGTGCTGATCAAGCCCGAATGCCTGCAGCATACCGGCAGTTTCAAGTATCGCGGCGGGCGGTCGGCGGTGTCGGCGCTGGACCCTGCGCTGCGGGCGCGCGGCGTGATCGCCTTTTCCAGCGGCAATCATGCGCAGGGCGTGGCGCTGGCGGCGCGCGAATTCGGCGTGCCGGCGGTGATCATCATGCCCGCCGACGCGCCCCGGATGAAGATCGACAACACACGCGCGCTTGGCGCGGAGGTGGTGCTGTATGATCGCGCGGGCGGCGAGAGCCGCGAGGAGATCGGTGCGGCGCTGACCGAGGCGCGCGGCCTGACGCTGATCAAGCCCTATGACGATCCGCAGGTGATCGCGGGGCAAGGCACCTGCGGGCTGGAGATCGCCGAACAGGCAAGGCAGGCCGGTGTGGCGCAGGCCGATGTGCTGGTCTGTTGTGGCGGTGGGGGGCTGACCTCGGGGATTGCGCTGGCGCTGGAGGCCGAGGCGCCGGGGCTGCGCGCGCGGCCCTGCGAGCCGGAGGGCTTCGACGATGTGGCGCGGTCGTTGACGGAGGGCCGGATCGTGGAGAATGCACAGGTCGCGGGGGGCATCTGCGATGCGATCGTGACGCCGCGCCCCGGCGATCTGACCTTTCCGATCCTGCAGCGGTTGTGCGGGCCTGGATTGGTGGTGCGCGAGGACGAGGCGTTGCAGGCGATGGCGCTGGCGTTTTCGCGCCTCAAGCTGGTGGCCGAGCCGGGCGGCGCGGTGGCGCTGGCGGCGGCCCTGCTGAGGCCCGACGCTGTCGAGGGCGATGCGGTGATCTGCGTGATCACCGGCGGCAATGTCGATGCGGCGATGTTCCGCCATGCGCTGGAGCGGCACGGCGACGCCTGAGGCGAGACTGTCCGCGGGGTCACGCGCCGGGCAGGCGCCGGGGGGCCAGCCCCCCGGACCCCCCGGGAT
>JALQUE010000379.1 GCA_023260815.1 Roseovarius sp. | reverse complement strand
GCAGATGGAAGCAACGGCAAACCGGCGCAGGGTCTTCTGGGGGATACGGAAAACCATGCGAGGGTCAGGACCACGGCGCTGGTCATCATCGCGTTCGCGGTGGTGTTGTTCATGCTTGTGCAGGCGCGGTTCCTGCTGATCTCGCTGGCGGTGGCGATCATTCTGTTCGCACTGACATCGGATGTGATCCGGTTTATCGCGCGGCAGAGGATCGGACGGTTCGGTGTGCCCAACTGGCTGGCGTCGATCGCGGCGCTGGTGCTGATCTCGACGGCGTTGCTGGTGCTGTCGTCGATCCTGCTGGCGCAGTTGAACACGGTGCTGGTCACGACCGTGTCCTATGCCGAGCGCGCGCCCTCGGCGGTGGCGTCGCTGTTCGGGTGGATGGGTGAGGACGTCGAGACGGCTGTCTTCAATTCACTGCAATCGGTCGAGATTTCGGGCTATGTGCGCACGGTCGCCGGGCAGGCGGGCAACGTGATGCAGGGCACCGTTCTGGTGATCCTGTTCGTGGGGTTCCTGTTTGCGGAACGCATCTGGTTCGACACCAAGATGACGAATTTCTTCGAGGATGAGGGCCAGGCCGCGCGGGCGACCAAGATCATCACGTCGATCATTCACAGGGTGAACTACTACCTGCTGGTCAAGACCATGGTGAGCCTCATAACCGGCGCGATGATCTATGTGGTGGCACAGGTTTTCGGGATCGAATTGGCGCTGGCGCTTGGTATCCTGACCTTCATCCTGAATTACATCCCCAATATCGGCTCGATCGTGGCGACGGGCATGGTGGCGCTGGTTGGCTATGTCGAGACCGGCGATGCGCAGACCACCGGCGCGCTGTTCCTGATCACCGGGGGGATCCAGTTCATCAATGGCAACGTGATCGATCCCTGGATGATGGGCCGGGCGCTGCGGCTGTCATCGTTCGGGATCATCATCAGTCTGGCGTTCTGGGGGGCTGTCTGGGGGATTCCGGGCATGTTCCTGTCGGTGCCGATCATGGTGATGCTTCTGGTGGTGTGCTCGCATGTGCCAGAGCTGCGCAAGGTGGCGGTGCTGCTGTCGCGCGAGGGGCTGCCCGAGGACGAGCGAGAGCTGGACCGGCTGGCCGAGGAAATCGAGAACCGCAAGGTGTGACGGTGCTGGGGCAAGGCCTTTGGAAAGGCCTTGGGCAAGCGGTTTCGAACCCGCTTGGCGCTTACCCGCGGCACATGCGCTTGATGGTGGCGACGTGCCTGCCATCGGCGCCCAGAACGTCGGCGGCGATATCGCGTGCGGTGGAGATCAGCGCCTCGGGGGCTATGATGCGGTCAAAGAGGCCCCAGTCGAGGGCGGTGTCGTGGTCGATCTTCTGGCCGCCCATCAGGATCATCTTGGTCCGGGCCGGGCCGATCAGCGCGATCATGCGCCCCGGATCCGAAGGCTGTGGCAGAAAGCCCAGTTTCATCACCGGATAGAACGCCCGCGTGCCGGGCACCGCGATCCGCAGATCGCAGGCAAGCGCCATGCCCATCGCTCCGCCGGCCACCGTGCCGTTGAGTGCGGCGATGGACAGGCCCGGAAATCCGGCAATCGCGGAACTGAGTCGTTCCCACACCACCGACGTGGCCAGCCCGGCGCGCGCCGCGTCCAGATCGGCGCCCGCCGAAAAGACCGGGCCGGCGCCTGTCAGGATCAGCACGCGCGCCTCCTTGTGGGCGGCTTCGGCGATGCGGGCCAGTTCTGTCAGCATCTCCTCGGTCAGGGAGTTGGCTTTTTCGGGCCGGTCGATCGTGGCGGTCCAGACGCTGCCGTCCTGATCGAGCCGGATCATGTCAGGCCCACACGGCGGCGCATGTCGGGATCGCGCAGTGATATTTCCTGCCCCAGATAGGCATCGGCTTGCGATCCGCACATCCAGACAAGGGCACGGGCGGGCCAATCGGCGGGGATGTGATCGGACCAATCGAGCTGGCTGACCGGGTTGACGCCGCTGGCCTTGATCTCGTGTTGCATCTGGGTGGCGACGGTGCCGGGCGACAGGCTCATGACGCGCAGGCCGCGATCCGCGCCTTCAAGATGAGCGCAACGGGTCAGCATCGCGGCCCCGGCCTTGGAGGCGCAATAATGGCTCCAGCCTTCGAGCGGGTTGTGGGCGGCGCCGGACCCGACGGTCAGGATCGTGCCGCCGCCCTGTTTCAGCATGATGGGCATCGCGGCGCGCATCCCGTGAAACACGCCCTTGAGATTGATGTCGATGGCGGCCCCCCACTCTGTGGGGTCTGCTGATTCAAGATGCGAGATCGGTTCGATCACACCGGCATTGCCGATCAGGATATCAAGCCGCCCGAAGGCGGCGATCGTGGTGGCTATGGCGGAGTCGACCTCGGAGTAGCGGGTGACGTCGCAGGGGATGGCGATGGCGGTGGCGCCGATCTGGTCTGCGAGGGCGGCGATGGCATCACCGTTGCGCGCCAAGAGGGCGACATTTGCCCCGGCGCTTGCAAAGGCGTGGGCCGCCGCCTCTCCGATGCCGCGGCTTGCGCCGGTGATCAGAGCCGTCTTGCCTGTCAGGTCCATGCCGTGTCTCCCTTGATCCGGATGCCACATCTGGTAGCGCGCGGTTTCGGCGGGGTCCAGCCAGAACTCCCCTTGACCCGGCTGGCGCAAGCGCGGAAGCTGGAGGCGAATTTGGTATGAAAGGGTTCGTGATGACGGTCCGAAGAACTTTGGCCACCTCGGTGGTGGCACTCTCGATTTCGATGACAGGCGCGCCGCTTTGGGCAGAGGTTTCGCCGCAGCAGGTTTGGGACGATTGGCAGACCTATTTCGAGGGGCTGGGGTATCAGGTGGAGGCGAGCGAATCGCAGTCCGGCAGTGATCTGGTGATCTCGGACATGACGATGTCGATCGACGTGCCCGAAGAGGGGGCCAGCGCGGGAATGACCATTTCCGAGTTGGTGCTGGCCGATAATGGCGACGGAACGGTGACGGTTTCCTTCCCCGCCAGCATGCCGCTGCGCATGACAGGCCGCGATGATGAGGGGCAGGAGGTTCAGACGGTTCTGGACCTGACCAGCGAAGGGCTGGTGATGACCGTTGCGGGTGATCCGGACGATCTGACCTATAGCTATGCCGCGGCCCGGCTGACCATGGCGCTTGACGAGATCGTGGCCAATGGTGACCTGCTCGAGATCGGGGATGCGAGCATGACCGTCGCCAATCTGGCGGGCACGACAAGAATGACCATGGGCGCCTTGCGCGACACCACGCAGGATTTCACCGCCGGGCCGGTGACCTATGATCTGGACGTCACCGACCCAGAGGCCGGCGGGCGGATGGTGGCCAAGGGCGGCTATGAAAGCATCGGCTTCAAGGGCGATGCCAAGATCCCGCTGGAGGCGAGCGGATCGGACATGGCGGCCATGCTGAAGGACGGGTTCGCGCTGGATGGTGGATTTACGTTTGCGGCGGGATCGTCGGAATTCTCGTTCGAGGAGGATGGCCAGACGCTTGAGGGCAGCACGTCTTCGCGCGGCGGGGCGTTAGATGTCGACATGAGCGGCGAGAGGCTGCATTACGGCGGCAAGGCCGAGGGGATGCAGATCAACATGCAGACCAGCGATCTACCCTTCCCGGTCGAGTTTTCGACCGAGACCTTTGGGCTGGACCTGATGTTCCCGGTGCTGGAAAGCGAAGAGGCGCAGGATTTCGCGGCCAGTTTCACACTGTCTGATTTCACCATGTCGGAAATGATCTGGTCGATGTTCGATCCCGCCCAGCAATTGCCACGCGATCCGGCGACCATTGCCTTTGACCTTGCGGGCAAGGCGCGGTTGTTCTTCGATCTGCTCGATCCCGAGCAGGCCCAGGCGATGGGCGAGAGTGGCACCACGCCGGCGGAGTTGGAAACGCTGGCGCTGAATGCGCTGACCGTGCGTCTGGCGGGGGCGGAATTGACCGGTGAGGGGGATTTCACCTTCGACAACACCGATCTTGAGACGTTCGACGGGATGCCCGCGCCGACCGGCGCGCTGGACCTGCGGCTGGTGGGGGGCAATGCGCTGCTCGACAAGCTGGTCGCGATGGGGCTTGTCCCGCAGGATCAGGCCAGCGGGATGCGGATGATGATGGGTCTGTTCGCCCGGCCCGGCGGTGGCGAGGACGAGCTTGTCTCGACCATCGAGATCAATGAGGAAGGCCATGTTCTGGCCAATGGCCAGCGCATTCAGTGAGGCGTATGGCCCGGGGTCGATATCCAAACCTTGTGCTGATGTGACATGATTAGAGACGCCCCCGCAGGGAGTGCGGGGGCGGTTTGGTTTGGTTGGGGTGGATGCGGTTCTGCATGACGGTTGTGCTCTGCGTCGCGGGCCGCCCTGTGCCGCAAGGGGCCTGTGTGGTGGGGGACCAGTGGGAACAGGAGAAGGTGGCCGAGAGCGGAGGGTCCTGCCCGGAGCAGCGAAGGGCAGGTTCGAGTCCAAAACGTCCGATGCGACCGCGCGGCAAGTCCATTGCCTCTTTTCTCTTTACAGTCTGCCAGACGTGTGGATGGCTGGTTCAAATGTAGAGAGGGGTTTTCATG
>JALQUE010000336.1 GCA_023260815.1 Roseovarius sp. | reverse complement strand
AAAAACAATTGGCCAAGATCGAAGGTATCTACGATGCCGGGTCCGCTATAACTAGGAGTGTTGATAGATTCAATCACTCCGGGCGCCGATATCGACGTGTTGATCGTAAAAACGATATTGTTGGCCGGTGAGCTCCATCCGGATGCTGCGCGCCACACCCCTGCCCGACACGGTGACAAGCCTTGGCATCGTCGCCTATGGCCGTGACCACCGGGCCGATGTCACGGCCCGGTGGATCGGTCTATACTGATCTGAAAGGGCGGCGCGTCACGCGGCCTTCAGACCGGCCTCTTCCAGCGCTTCCAGCATTCGATGCGCCACCATCTCGGACGAGGCCGGGTTCTGTCCCGTCACCAACCGCCCGTCCCGGACTGCAAAACCGCAGAAATCCTCGACACTGTGCTGGAAGTCCGCGCCTTGCTCTTTCAGCGCGTCCTCAAGCAGGAACGGCACCACGGTATTCAGCCCGGCAGCCTTTTCCTCGGAATTGGTGAAACCGTTGACACGCTTGCCCTGAACCAGTGGCGCACCGCCCGTCTGGGTCGCCCCCAGCAGGCCCGCCGGGCCATGACATACGGCGCCCACCACACCGCCACGCTCGTAGATATGCGACACGGCCTGCCCCACGGCCTCGGTCTGACGCAGATCCCACATCGTGCCATGTCCGCCGGGCAGGAACACCGCATCGTAACGCGACGGGTCGATGTCAGCCACCTTGCCAGTGGTCTCAAGCGCACTCATCGCCTCGGCATCATCCATGAAGCGTTGAACCGCCTCGGTGCGCTGGCCATTGCCATCGTCCGAGCCGGGATCGGCAGGGGGGCGCCCGCCTTGAACGCTGGCAAGCTCCACCTGCAGGCCCGCGTCACGGAACGACCAATAGGGCTGTGCCATTTCCTCCCAGAAGAAGCCGGTCTTGTCCCCGGTGTCTCCCAGCTTGTCGCAGGATGTCAGTATCATCAGAACGCGTGTCATTGTCGTTACCTCCTTTTGGGTGTCTTTCAATCGAGGGCCGTCGCAGCGTGCCGCGCGATCAGCCATGGGCATGATCGGTGTTGCGCGGGTCCATCATGCCTTGCTTGATGCCCATGCGGATCAGGATCAGATTGACCGGATAGGCCGCGATCAGCCCGCAGGTCAGCGACACGATCATCGAAGACCAGAACAGCGCCTCGCCCATGCCGGCATTGCCCGCCAGCGTCAGGTCGACACCGATGGCGACGACCTCCATGACGGTGATGCTCGGCGTTTCGGACCACAGCGCATCGCGCACCGCAGCCCCGAATTCCGTGCCCTCCTGCATCAGCGGGCCGACCGTCAGCGCGAACCCCGCCGCATAGGCAAACGCAAAGGTGACACCCGCCACCCAGACCGTGCTCAGCGACAGGATGCCCACAGTCAGGACAAGCCCCGCGATCTCGCCCATGCCGCAACCGGAATAGCAATGCGCCACCGACCGCGCCGCGCGGCGCCACGGTCCGTCAGCGGGAATCTCCTTGCGGCCCGACCACCAGTAAACGGCCAGCCCCACCACCCCCGAGTAGATCACGGTCAAAGCCCAGACCCATTTCATCAGCGGCATGAGATGGGCATTTCGCACCCGCATGTCCCACAGAAGGATCGCAAGGCTGGGCAGCATGATCATGGCCCAACCGATCAGAAACAGGGGGTTGGAAAGGATGTCTGTAATGAGGGCAACTGTCTGGTCCATGCCCTTCAGCTATGACGCGGGTGGAAGGGATGAAACCGCCGATCACACCGACGTGATACCGACGCCATACCGACGCGTTACCGAAACAGTTTTTTGGGGGGTCAGACGAACTGTTCGCGCAGCAACCGTTCTTCCAGTCCGTGCCCGGGATCGAACAGGATTCGGTGGGAAATACTTGGTTCCGAATGGATTTCCACCCACAACACGTTCTCGACCCAGATACTGTCTGCATCCGCCATCACCGGCCGCTTCTCCGGTTCGATCACATCAAACCTCACATGCGCCGTCTTCGGCAACAACGCCCCCCGCCACCGTCTGGGTCGGAACGCTGCGACCGCCGTAAGCGCCAGAACATCCGACCCGATCGGCAGGATCGGGCCATGCGCGCTGTAGTTATAGGCCGTCGACCCCGCCGGGGTCGCCACCAGAGCGCCATCGCAAACCAGTTCGGCCAGCCGCAAATTTCCGTCAATGGTGATCTTGAGTTTGGCAGCCTGCGGACCTGCGCGCAAAAGCGAAACCTCGTTGATGGCCAGCGCATCATGCACGCGGCCATCGGCGCCTTGCGCCTTCATGCGCAAGGGGTTGATGACCTCTTCCTGCGCCGCGTCCAGCCGTTCCGACAGATCGGTCTCGGAATACTCGTTCATCAGGAAACCGACAGTGCCGCGATTCATGCCGTAGACCGGCGCCCGCAAACCCTGCGTTCGGTGCAGTGTGTGCAGCATGAATCCGTCGCCGCCAAGCGCCACGATGACATCTGCATCATCGTCCAGGGCGTTGCCATAGCGCGAAATCAACGCCGCCCTTGCCGTCTGTGCGGTGGGCGCGTCACTTGCGACGAAGGCGATCTTTTTGGCCATGTCCGGCGCTGTCCCGTTTCCCAAGAGCGTCTTGTGGATCGGATCGAACCACAATTCCACCTGTTGCGCCAGTAATGCCGGTCCGGCAACCCCTTTTGTCGCTTTACAAGCTTTCAAAAACACTAGGTTTCCGATAGGAAAATCGCCAAAGTCATACCGACGGAGTTGCCACTATGCCTCATGATGGAAATCAGCCCTTTGTCAGCCAAGGGTTTTTCACCGAATCTCTTGCCGCGCGCGATCCCGAGATCGCCAAGGCTGTTGGCCTTGAACTGGGCCGGCAGCGCGAAGAGATCGAACTGATCGCCAGCGAAAACATTGTCTCGGCCGCCGTGATGGAGGCCCAAGGCAGCGTGATGACCAACAAATATGCCGAAGGCTATCCCGGCCGACGGTATTATGGCGGATGCCAATTTGTTGATATCGCAGAGAATCTGGCGATTGAACGGGCCTGTCAGCTGTTCGGCTGCGGCTTTGCCAACGTGCAGCCAAATTCGGGCAGTCAGGCCAATCAGGGCGTGTTTACCGCCCTTCTGCAGCCCGGCGACACGATCCTCGGCATGAGCCTTGACGCCGGTGGTCACCTGACCCACGGCGCGGCGCCCAACCAGTCGGGCAAATGGTTCAACGCCGTTCAATACGGTGTGCGGCGCGATACGCTGGACGTGGATTACGACGAGATCGCCCGCCTTGCGGCCGAGCATAAACCCAAGATGATCATCGCTGGCGGCTCGGCCATTCCGCGCAAACTGGACTTTGCCAAGTTCCGCGAGATCGCCGACAGCGTGGGCGCCTATGTGCTTGCAGACGTTGCGCATTTTGCGGGTCTGATCGCAGCAGGTGAATACCCCAACCCGTTCCCGCATGTGCATGTGGCCACCACCACCACCCACAAGACCCTGCGTGGTCCGCGTGGCGGCATGATCCTGACCAATGACGAGGCTCTGGCCAAGAAGTTCAACTCGGCCATCTTCCCCGGTATCCAGGGCGGCCCCCTGATGCATGTGATCGCCGCCAAGGCCGTGGCCTTCGGAGAGGCGCTGCGCCCCGAGTTCAAGACCTATATCCAGCAGGTCATCGCCAATGCACAGGCGCTGAGCGATCAGTTGATCAAAGGCGGGCTGGACACCGTCACGCATGGCACGGATACCCATGTTTTGCTGGTCGATCTGCGGCCCAAGGGCGTCAAGGGCAACGCGACCGAAAAGGCGCTTGGCCGGGCGCATATCACCTGCAACAAGAACGGCGTACCGTTCGACCCCGAAAAGCCCACCGTGACCAGCGGTATCCGTCTTGGATCGCCCGCCGGAACGACCCGTGGCTTTGGTGAGGCCGAATTCCGCCAGATCGCGGATTGGATCGTCGAGGTGGTCGACGGGCTGGCCGCCAATGGTGAGGATGGCAATCACGCAGTCGAAGCCAAGGTGAAATCCGAAGTCGAGGCGATGTGCGCACGGTTCCCGCTTTATCCAAATATCTGAGTCCCTTAGCGGATTGAGCATGACCCCGCGCAGCCTGTCTGCGCGGGGTTTTGCATGTGTGGGACGCCGCGTTCAGACCTCGTTAAACATTCTGCGGCACGTTGCCTGCAGTCAGATCGCGCCACGCCAACGCAGGACCACCACCACAAGAGCAAGGAAGATCAACAGGTTGAAGACAATGACACCGGCCAGGCCCAAAAGCATGCTCGCGCGGCGCTGCGCAGGATCGATGTCTGACAGATGGGCGCGCAGGATGGCGATGGCATGATCCACAGCGGCCCGATCCACCTGAGCGGCAAGGCGCGGATGCTGCATCATCTGTTGGGCCTGCGCGATGACCTGTCCGGCACGGCGCGCGAAACGGGGCAAGCGGCGACCGGCGCGGCGCAGCTGTTTGGCGAATGTCTGGCCACGGATGCCAAGCCGCTCGCGCAGCAGCATTTCCAGCTGCGCAATATCGCGGTTTATCTCTTCTGGATCAATCACTTCGCAATTCCCATAGGACAATTTACTGCGACAGGCCGCGACCCTCAATAGGGGTGGTTCTTGGCTCGGCGCACTTGTAATACTGGCGTCATGTTGAACCAGATCGAACATGGAACACGGACCGAGCGGCCGGGATTGCTGATTGCCCACGGGCTTTATGGCTCGGCGCGGAATTGGGGCGTGATCGCGAAGCGGCTGTCGGACACCCGGAAAGTGGTGGCCGTGGACATGCGAAATCACGGTCTAAGCCCTTGGTATGAAACACAATCCTACCCCGACATGGCGGCCGACCTTGCCGAGGTGTTAGCCGGGCTTGACGGACCATAC
>JALQUE010000291.1 GCA_023260815.1 Roseovarius sp. | reverse complement strand
GCGCTGGAGTTTATGATGGGGGTGGGTATGCAGGATATCGCCGACCATGAGGATCACCTGAGTGCCTATGCGCAAAAGCGGCTGACCGGATTGAACTGGCTGAATGTGCAAGGAACGACCCCCGACAAGGCCGCGATCTTTTCATTCACGATGGATGGGGCGGCCCATGCACATGACATCAGCACGATCCTGGACAAAAAGGGCGTCGCCGTGCGCGCAGGACATCACTGTGCCGGTCCGCTGATGGATCATCTTGGCGTGACCGCCACCTGCCGAGCAAGCTTTGGGATGTATAACACCACCGATGAGGTTGACGCTTTGGTGGATGCACTTGAACTGGCACACGACCTGTTCGGATAATCTTCAACCGGGTCCAAGCAAACGGTCAATCGGCGCATAATCATCGGTCAGGATCACAGGTGATTTGGCCGCGACAAGCGATCTGATAAAGCTGTCGGCAAGCACGCTGTAGCGTGTCGGGTCAGGCGCCGGCAACTCAAGGCTGTCCACCAGCCCCGGAGTTGCCGATGCTGCAAGCACAAAAACCATCCGTTCTCCGGGTGCGGGACGGCGCTGCTCGGTCCAGACTTCGACATGGGGAAACACGCTGTCCATGGTGGCGTAAAGCGCTGCAAGCGTGTCCATCCTGTGCTCGAAGTCGATGACGTTCATCAGGAACAGACCACCGGGGTTGAGCCTGTCGCGCACAAGTTGGAAAAACTCTTGTGTGACCAGATGCGGTGGCACGGCGATGTCGGTGAAGGCATCGCCGACGATGACGTCATAACGGGCCTCGGGACGGATCAGAAGGGCGCGGCGGGCGTCCTCGTGCAAAACCGTGGCAGTTGTGGGATCGAACCAGAAATCATGGGCGGCGATCTGCGTCACCACGGGGTCGATTTCGGCGACCGTCAGAGGGCCGATGTCACGATCTGCCCAGGCCCTTGGGATCGAAAATGTCCCTCCACCCACGAAAAACGCCGAGAACGGCCTGTCGCCCATCCGAATGCGGGCGATCCCATCCAACATAGCCGTATAATCGGTGAACATCACGCGCGGCAGATCGCGCGCGCTTATGCCATGGGCCAGATGGTCCAGCACCATCAGGTTGACGGGGCGGTCCGGGTTGGCCGCGATGTCCTCGGTCCGGATGCAGAAATAGCGGCTTTCGCGATCACATGGGCTGGAAAGCGTTGCGCCGAAGCCGGCCACCAACAGTGCGATCGATGCCAAGCCTGCCGTCACTCCGCGATGGGGACGTCCCGCCATCGCAAGGCAGATCAGCGCCGAGACAACATAGCAGACCGCCACGATGGTCAGTGTCAGGGCGCTGCCAAGCCAGGAAATAAAGACAAACCCAGCAAGCAGCGTTCCGGCAATCGCGCCGATCGCACCCGAGGCGAACATCGCACCAAGCGCCCGTCCGGCCCGATCCGATGAGGAAACGGCGATCTGCGCAAATACCGGCGCGGGCACGCCCGCGAAGAACGAGGGGGGGAAGAACGCGACCGCGCAAAGGACAGTGATGGCCCAGACAGGGTGGGTGACCACCTCAAGCAATGGCCCGGCGCTCTCGCGGAGCAAAAACCCTGCGATCGCGGTGGTCAGTGCCGCCGCCATCAAAGCCCACCCCGTCAGGCGCAGGGCATGATCGGCGGGACGTTCCGCGATCCGTCCACCCCACCAATGGCCTGCGGAGAACCCGGCCAAAACCACGGCGATAACCGCGGTCCATGTATAAAGCGACATGCCCACATAAGGCGCCAACATTCGGCCCGCGACAATCTCGACCACAAGGCTGGCGGCCGAGACGACGCCTTGAAGAAGGATCAGCAACGAAAGAGGGGTTTTGGTCATGGCGCGGCCTTATCAGGTGTTTCGAGCATAAGGACCGCAAGAGCCGGATTGTGCAACCAGATCCTCTTTTCGCCGGATTTGCGATTGCAGGTCGAATGGCTTTGACCTATACGCCGACCCGCGCCCATGTGGCTTGACCGGTTGGATGGAAACTGTTCATGACGGCATGTCACCGGGGTGTTACGGGTTCGGGATTTTAATCGAACCTGTGGGAACAATGGTTTGCGGGGCCGCTGTTCTTTGCTTTAAACTCGCAGACATATAGCGTAAAGACTGTGTAAGCAGTTCGCACCCATAGCTCAGCTGGATAGAGTGTCGCCCTCCGAAGGCGAAGGTCGTAGGTTCGAATCCTACTGGGTGCGCCATTACACAGTCCTGCCCCGGAAAATCACCTAAAGCCTTGCGCGAAACGCTGTGCGCCATCCAATCGTGGCCCGCGCGTCTGCGGGTCTTGCCGTTCTGGTGGCCTTTGGCTTTTGGGCCGGCCTTGTCACACCGGTGAAGGCGGCTTTCGATGAGTGCCAGCCCATCAAGGAAGCTGTTCCCGATCATGAGGCGTGACTGAACTTCACGGCCAATAAGT
>JALQUE010000250.1 GCA_023260815.1 Roseovarius sp. | reverse complement strand
ACCAGACACTGGTTGCCAACACGTGAAGCGTGGACGAAAGACTTCCTGGACCAGGTTCCAAGCAATTTAACATTACGATTTTCTATGCCGATGATTGACCAAGACGCCGCTGGTAGCTGGGCCAATACATCAACAGTCGTTAGCGGTCAGGGTAGAACATGTCCCGCGCCTGATCAAAGCAATGAATGCAAAGACTGTCGCGCATGCTGGGACCCTTCTGTTAAAAACGTAGCCTATGGTAAACACTAAGACCATGGGCGCGCGAGAACTCGGCCATGAAATCCGCGTGGCGGCGGGAGACGCAAAAGCCGATGGCCTTTTTGCCGCCTCGACGGGAAAGCTGGTCGAGCGCGTTTTCAGCCCGTGCTTGCGTCGCGACGGCTTCGGTCAAAGCGGCCTCATCGAACTTGCCGCTGCGCCACGGGATTTGGGCATATTCCACGGGGTCGGGCACACCGAAATACTTGAATGGGCTCAGCAATTCGCGGTCGATGCCGGACCAGAGATCGCATTCATAGACGAGGTTTTCCTCGCACAGGCCCAAAAGGTCGCCGCCATCGCTGCGATCCGGCGTTGCCGTCAGGCCCAGCAGGAACTGCGGCGTGAAATGATCGATGATCCGGCGATAGGTCGCGGCGGCCGCGTGGTGAAACTCGTCGACGACGATGTAATCGAAGGCGTCGGGCGCGAAGCGGTTCAGGTGCTGGGCGCGGGAAAGGGTTTGGATAGATGCAAAGAGCACATCCGCGTCAAAATCCTTTTCTCCTCCGCCAAAGCGCCCAAGCCGTGCCTTTGGGCGAATGGCACGAAAGGCTTCCATGGCTTGGGTCAGGATCTCTTCGCGGTGGGCGACGAATAGAACCCGCTTGGCGGGCTGGCTGTCGAAGGCGGCAAGGAAGGTCTTGCCAAGACCGGTGGCCAGAACAACCAGTCCGGCGCGATACCCCTTGGCACGCGTGGCCGCGAGGGCATGCAGCGCTTCTTGCTGGATGGCGTGCGGCTTGGGGGCGTCTTCTGGCGCTTCTTCTGGCATGCCTGACTGTGTTGGCAGGGGGACAATCCGGCGCGCCTCATAGCTGTCGATCCAGTCGGGGGAGAGCTCGGCAACCTCGGGGCGGGCCAATAGGTCTTCGAAGGCGGTGCGCGCTGACATCAGCGGCAAAGCATCGGAGCGGTCGAAATGGCGCAGGTTCCACTCCACGCCCTCGGTCAGGGCAGACCGCGACAGGTTCGATGAACCCACGATCAGCGCGCCCGCCCCATCGGCAAAGGAGAACATCCAGGCCTTTGGATGAAACGGAATGCGCTTTGCGCGGAAAACGTAAAGCTGACGATTGTGGTCCAGGTCCTGCATCAGTCGCAAGGCCGTTGGCTCGGTCACGTCGAGGTAATCGCCGGTGAGGAGCCGCAGCCGTCCACCGCGTTCGAGCAGGTCGCGCAGATGCGGCAGAACCAATTTGGCCCCGGACGTCATCAAGAAGGACACGGCCAGATCGAAAGACAGCGCCTGATCGATCAGGGGGCGCAGGTGTGCGTGCAGAGCATCCTCGCCGCCAGAAATAAGAGGGTTGTCGTGTGGAGCGGCGTTGTTGCAGAACGGCGTCCTGAGGCGTGAGGGCCCCTTTCCCCGTCAGGTTCAGGCCACGCGGACGATCTCGGCTGTGCCGAGGGCGTTGAAGC
>JALQUE010000147.1 GCA_023260815.1 Roseovarius sp. | reverse complement strand
ATGAGCCAGTCCGACAAGGGCGAGATGGTGATCGGCGGCGGCGCGGATGGTTACAACAACTTCACGCAGCGCGGCAGCTTCCATCACATCGAGGAAACCGTGCGTGCGCTGGTCGAGACCTTCCCGATGATCAGCCGTCTCAAGATGCTGCGCCAGTGGGGCGGAATCGTGGACATGACCGGTGACCGCTCGCCGATCCTGTCGCGCACCCCGGTCGAGGGCGTGTTCATCAACTGTGGCTGGGGCACCGGCGGGTTCAAGGCGATCCCCGGCTCGGGTTGGGGCTTTGCCGAGCTGATGGCCAAGGGCCATGCGCCGCTCTGCGATGAATTCAGCCTGAACCGTTTCCGCGAAGGCCGCTTCATCGACGAAAGCGTGGCCGCGGGGGTGGCGCACTGATGACCGCCCCACGCGCAAAATTCTTCGAAGAATTTTACCAAGGCTTTTCGAAAAGCCTTGGTCCCCAGATCACCGGAGGCACGACATGCTGATCCTGACCTGCCCCTGCTGCGGCGTGACCGCCGAGGAAACCGAATTTCATCCCGGTGGCGAGGCGCATGTAAAGCGCTTCGGCCCCGGATCGAGCGATGACGAGTTTCACAGCTACCTGTTCGAAAAGGTGAACCCCAAGGGTGTGCATTTCGAACGCTGGCGTCATGCCAATGGCTGCGGCAAGTGGTTTCATGCCGCACGCTGCACCGTGACCCTCGAGGTGTTCGGCACATACCCTGCGCAGACCACCGAACCGCCGCAAGACATCAAGGACAAGATCTCGGCCAAGCGGCCGGGCTGGAGCTGGAGAGAGTTCGCATGAGCACACGTCTGGCCAATGGCGGCCGCCTTCTGAACCGGGGCAAGCCGCTGGAGTTCACTTTCAACGGCAAGCACCTGCGCGGTGTCGAGGGCGACACGCTCGCCTCGGCGCTTCTGGCCAACGATCAGATGCTCGTGGGCCGATCCTTCAAGTATCACCGTCCGCGCGGCATCGTCGCCTCGGGTGGGGAAGAGCCGAATGCGCTGGTCGGTCTGGGCGAAAACGGCCGGTTTGAACCGAACCAGCGGGTCACCACGACCGAGCTGTTCGATGGTCTGACCTGCGCAAGCCAGAACCACTGGCCCAGCCTTGAATTCGATGTGGGCGCGGTCAATGCCAAGCTGTCGCGCTTCCTGCCTGCGGGCTTCTATTACAAGATGTTCATTCATCCGCGCCCGTTCTGGAAACACGTCTACGAGCCGATCATCCGCCAGTCCGCTGGTCTGGGCAAGGCGCCGCGCGATCGTGATCAGGACACGTATGAGCATTTCTATGCCTTTTACGATGTGGTCGTGATCGGTGGTGGTGTGGCCGGGCTTCAGGCCGCCCGCGCGGCCGGTGCCTCGGGCGCCAAAGTGCTGCTGATGGAACAGACGCCGCATTGGGGCGGGCGCGCGCCCGTCGATGGCGGCACGGTCGATGGTCAGCCTGTGGACAAGTTCGTGGATGAAATTGTTTCAGATCTCGAAACAATGGACAATGTCACGCTGCGCACCCGGATGATGGGCGCAGGCGTCTACGATCATGGCTACATGCTGGGCTATGAGCGTCTGACCGATCACCGCCCCGATGCCGCCGGTCCGCGTCACCGCTTGTGGCGGATACGCGCGGCCCAGATCGTCACGGCCACCGGCGCGATCGAACGCCCGCTGAGCTTTGCCGGAAACGACATCCCTGGTGTCATGTTGGCCTCGGCGGTGCGCGATTACGTGGTCAATTACGGTGTGTCCATCGGCGATCGCACCGTGGTCGTGACCAATAACGACGACGCCTACAGAACCGCGATCAGCCTGAAAAAGCAGGGGCTGGAAGTGCCGGTGATCCTTGATGCCCGCGCGTCTGGCGGTGGGGCGCTGGCCGACGAGGCCCGCGCGCTCGGCATTCGGATCGAAAACGGCAAGGCCATCGCCAAGGTCAAGGGCGGCAAGCGCGTCGAAGGCGTCGCGATCTGTGTGCAGGCTGGTGAAGGGGCTGTGCTGGAAGAGATCAAATGCGATGCGGTCGCCATGTCGGGCGGCTGGTCTCCTGTGGTCCATCTGTGGTCGCATTGCGGCGGTAAGCTGTTGTGGGACGATGAAAAAGCGATGTTCCGCCCGGATGTGGACAACCCGCCGACAGGCGCCGATGGCGCGCGTTTCGTGGTGCCTGCCGGCAGCGCCGATGGTCAGATGCATCTGGCACGCGTGCTGGAAAATGCCGACGCCGCCGGATGTGCGGCGGCGCAGGCGGCGGGCCACACGCCCAACACCGCCGCTGTCCCCGTTGGCACCGCGCAGGACGAGGCGCCGATCGCGCCGGTCTGGATGATGCCGCAGGGGGCGGGCATCAAGCTTCGGACGAAGGCGTGGCTGGATTACCAGAACGACGTCAAGGTCAGTGACGTGCAACTTGCCGCGCGCGAGGGCTTCGAATCGGTCGAGCATGCCAAACGCTATACCACCCTCGGCATGGCGACCGATCAGGGCAAGCTGAGCAATATCAACGGTCTTGCGATCCTGTCGGACACGCTTGGTCAGGCGATCCCGCAGACCGGCACCACGACGTTCCGGCCGCCCTACACGCCGATCTCGCTGGCGTCGATTGCCGGCCCTGCGCGGGATGCCACGTTCCAACCGCTTCGCCGCACGCCGATGCATGCCTGGCACGAGTCCAACGGCGCCTATTTCGAACCTGTGGGTGCGTGGCGCAGGCCCTATTGTTTCCAAAAAGCAGGTGAATCCATCGCTGACGCCGTTCAGCGCGAAGTGAAGGCCACCCGCGACAGCCTCGGTCTGCTGGATGCCTCGACCCTTGGCAAGATCATCGTCAAGGGCCCGGATGCCGGGCGTTTTCTTGACATGCTCTATACCAACATGATGTCCAATCTGAAGCCGGGGCGTTGCCGCTATGGCCTGATGTGTGGCGAAAACGGGTTCCTGATGGATGACGGTGTGGTCGCCCGCCTGGATGACGACACGTTCCTGTGCCACACCACCACCGGCGGCGCGGAGTCGATCCATGCGCATATGGAAGAGTGGCTACAGACCGAATGGTGGGACTGGAAGGTCTATACCGCCAATGTCACCGAGCAATATGCCCAGATCGCCGTGGTCGGCCCCAAGGCGCGCAAGGTTCTGGAAAAACTGACCGATGATGACATCAGCGCCGATGCGCTGAGTTTCATGGGCTGGAAGGACATCACCCTGCACGACATCAAGGCGCGAGTATTCCGTATTTCATTCTCGGGAGAGTTGAGTTATGAAGTTGCGGTACCCGCCAGTCAGGGTCGCGCCCTGTGGGACGCATTGTTGGCGGAAGGTAAAGAGTTTGGCGTGACCCCCTATGGAACCGAGGCGTTGCATATCATGCGCGCCGAGAAGGGCTTCATCATGATCGGGGATGAGACCGACGGGACAGTGATTCCGCAGGATCTGGGCCTCGACTGGGCGATCTCGAAGAAGAAAGAGGATTACATCGGCAAGCGCGCACAGGCGCGGTCGCACATGACCGATCCCAAGCGCTGGAAGCTGGTGGGTCTGGAAACGCTCGACGGGTCGGTGCTCAAGGACGGCGCCTATGCCATCGCCGAGGGCACCAACGAAAACGGTCAGACCAACACGCAGGGCCGTGTGACCTCGACCTATCACAGCCCGACGCTGAACAAGGGCATCGCCATGGGTCTGGTGCTGAACGGCCCCGACCGCATGGGCGAGGTGATCAGCTTTACCAACGGGGACAACCCGGCCAAGAAAGCCCGGATCGTGAGCCCCGTGTTCTTTGATCCCGAGGGGGAGAAGCAGAATGTC
>JALQUE010000139.1 GCA_023260815.1 Roseovarius sp. | reverse complement strand
AGCTCTCGCCGGATCACGTCCTGCAGCATCTCACGGTCGAGCGTCAGATCAGCTACGATCTTCTTCTGCCGGGTGCTCTCGTCCTCGAGTGCCGTCAGGCGCCGCATCTCATCGGGAAGCAGGCCGCCATAGTTTTTCTTCCAGTTGAAGTAGGTCGCCTGACTGATCCCGGCCTTGCGCCAAATCTCCGCGACCGGCGTGCCTTGCTTACCCTGCTTCGGGATGAACGCCTCCTGCGCCTCTTTGAATTTCGATGCCTTTCATGCGTTTCCGCTCCTCTCCCAGCCAGGAAAGATCAGCCGAAAACTCCAGTTCCAAACCATCCAGTTTTCAGGCGGCAGAGCAGGCAGAGCAGAGCCTCACCGCAGTCATTCATCCCCCGTTTCCGGGAGCTATGCCCGAAAGTTGGTGACGGCCTGATCAGGCGGCTGGTTGAAGTTGCTTGATGCCGTCGATGAAGGCAATGCCTTGAATGATTTCGGGCATGCGGTTTGAGCCGTCGAGTTTTCGCCATTTGCCTTGCGCAGACATCATCAGCTTGAAGGCCATAGCCAGCCCGGTTTTCCGACTGAGGCAGCCTTTGGTTTTGCCGGTTCGGTGTCGGACAGTGGCGAAGGTGCTTTCGATTGGATTGGTGGTTCGGATGTGCTTCCAGTGTTCCGCCGGGAAGTCATAGAAAGCGAGCAACGCCTCGCGGTCTTTGACCAGCTTGGCCACCGCCTTCTCGTATTTTACCCCGTAGGTGTCGATGAAGAAGTCGAAGGCAGCGCCGGCGTCGGCCTTGGTTTCCGCCTGCCAAATGTCGTGCAAATGTCCCTTGGCTTTGGCCTGCAAGGACTTGGGCATCGCATTCAGGACATTGCCCGTTTTGTGGAACCAGCAGCGCTGCTCACAGGTGTCTCCGAACACCTCGCGCAAGGCGGCCCAGAAGCCGAGCGCACCGTCGCCGATAGCAAGATCGGGAGCCTGGGACAGGCCGCGCCTTTTGAGATCAAGCAACAGTTCCCTCCAGCTCTGCGTGCTTTCGCGAAAGCCGTCGGTCAGGCCCAAGATTTCCTTGCAACCCCATTCATCGGCACCAATGAGCACCAGAACGCATTGCTTTTCCTCCATTCGAGGTTGGAAATATACGCCGTCCGCCCAGACATAGACGATGCGCCGAGCGCTGAGATCGCGCTGTTGCCAGCGTTCATAGTCTTCCCACCAGTCTGCTTTGAGCCGTGAAATCGTCGTGGACGACAAGCCTGCCGCGTTGGGGCCGAGCAGCGCGGCCAGGGCCTCTTGGAAGTCACCCGTGGAGATGCCTTTCAAATAGAGCCAGGGCAGCAATTCCTCGACCGATTTGGCCTTGCGCAGATAGGGTGGCAGGATTGACGAGGTGAACCGCACTTTCTCAGCCTGCTTCCCCCGATCCCGCACGCGCGGCACCTTAACAGCGACAGGGCCAACGCCGGTCATAACCTCGCGCTCTGGCAGGTGGCCATGTCGGACGATCCGCGCATGTCCCCCTGGGGTCATCTCGCCGGAAAACTGCGCCAGCAAAGCGCCCAGCTCAGCCTCAAGCGCCTGCTCAATCAACTGGCGCGCCCCAGAGCGGATCAAATCAGTCAGCGGATCAGCCGAAAATCCATTTGGATCAGGCAAGGCGGTGATGGTATCTTCTCTCATGTGGCATATCCCTTTCTCGAACGAGAATTGCGGCGCGTGAACAACGCCATGATATGCCGCCCCTCAGGGTCATCACCAACTTTCAGCTATTGCTCCGTTTCCGAATGATGTCTGGACATTGCGTCCAGCGCGAATTTCTCCAGCATTGTCAGGCGCGCGGCGGGGGGTGCCCGTGCCAATGTGTCGGCAAATCGCGAAAGGCCGCGTTGCCGTCCCTCCAGAACCGCGCGGCCAAGCCACCAGTCGGAAAAGATGCGGATCTCGCTGTGCTGGACCAGGAGCATCCGCATTCTTCGGTGACGTTCATCAGCCGCGATCCTCAGGACCGTTTGCCCCAGTCGCTCTGCATGTCCCTCAAGGATCTGGAGGTAGGATTTGGCATCGGAAAACAGCATTCCGGTGATTTGACTATGTTTGTTTCGGTCGCGGCTTGTCCTGACGATTTGTTCCAGTTCGGATGACGGGCCGGGAACGATGTCCGAAATGTAGGCGAGGGTCATGAAACTGCGGGTCATTGTCACGCCTCCTTTGGCCTGCGGGATCTCCTTCAACAGGGTAGGCGGCAAAGCGTGCAGAAATCCCTAAGCGACGTCTCGTCCGGTTTGGCCGTCTGCCTTCGGGGCGATCGCGGCATGGTTCGATTCGCAAAGCAGCAGGCGGTCGATGCAGGGCAGGCTCATGCGATCGGGATGGAAATCCGATGTTGCGCTGAAACGCCGTAAATCCCGCGCCGTGCGACCGCGCAGGGGGACGTAGAGCATTTCCCAATTGTCGAAGAGGCGTGCATCTGTCGGACCAGCGGTGATGACCTGAACGTCGTGAT
>JALQUE010000067.1 GCA_023260815.1 Roseovarius sp. | reverse complement strand
GCGCGCGAATACGACGCCGTCGTAAGCTCGGGCGAAAACGTGACAGCCGGCCTGATGGCGCTGACCTTGCAGGAAATGGACATTCCCGCGCGCAGCTGGCAGGGCTGGCAAGTGCCGGTCAAGACCACCTCGGCCCATTCCGCCGCCCGGATCGAAGACATCCCCCCCGACAACATCAATGCCAAATTCGCCGAAGGCATGCGCGTCGCGGTCGTGGCGGGCTTTCAGGGCGTCAGCCCCGAGGGCCGCATCACAACGCTTGGACGGGGTGGCTCGGACACCACCGCCGTGGCCTTCGCCGCCGCCTTCGATGCGGAACGCTGTGATATCTATACCGATGTCGATGGCGTCTACACCACCGATCCGCGCATCTGCGACAAGGCCCGCCGGCTTGACCGGATCGCCTTCGAGGAAATGCTCGAACTGGCCTCTCTCGGCGCCAAGGTGCTGCAAACCCGGTCGGTCGAATTGGCGATGCGCTACAATGTGAAGCTGCGCGTGCTCAGCAGCTTCGAGGAACAATCGGATGACGCCGGCACCCTTGTCTGTGCCGAGGAGGAAATCATGGAATCAAATGTCGTCAATGGCATCGCCTATTCCCGCGACGAGGCGAAGATGACCCTCATCTCCGTGGCAGACCGCCCCGGTATAGCAGCCGCGATCTTCGGCCCCCTGTCGGATGCAGGCGTGAACGTGGACATGATCGTGCAGAACATCTCGGAAGAGGGCCGCACAGACATGACCTTCTCCTGTCCCACCGATCAAGTGCTGCGCGCCGAAAAAGCCCTCCAGTCGGCCAAGGAGCGCGGCGAGATCAATTATCACGATCTGGTCGCCGACACCAACGTGGCCAAGGTGTCCGCAGTGGGGATCGGCATGCGCAGCCAGTCTGGTGTTGCCGCCAAGATGTTCAAGACCCTGTCCAACGAGGGGATCAACATCAAGGTCATCGCCACATCCGAGATCAAGATTTCCGTCCTGATCGACAGGAAATACATGGAACTCGCCGTTCAGGCGCTGCATGATGCCTTCGGGTTGGACAAATCCGCCTGAAGCCGTCACCCTGCGCGGGTGGGCCGCAGGTGCAGCCCTATTTGACTCGGTCAGGGACCCACGGCATTTGCAATGACGCATGACTTCGAGACCGACAGCCGCCAGATGCTGGGCCGCCTGCGCTCGGTCATGGCCGAAGAGGCGGCGGGCCAGCAACGGCTTGACCGCATAACGCTGCTCATCGCCGAAGAGATGCGGACAGAGGTCTGCTCGATCTACCTCTTCCGCGACGAAGACACACTGGAACTCTGCGCCACCGAAGGCCTGAACCCGCAAGCGGTGCATGAAACCCGGATGCGGCTTGGCGAGGGGCTGGTGGGGCGCGTGGCGCGCACCGGCACGATCATCAATACCGACGATGCCCCCGGCACACCCGGCTTCCGCTACATGCCTGAAACCGGCGAAGAGGCTTATTGCGCCTTCCTCGGCGTGCCGATCCAACGCTTGGGCGAGATGCTCGGCGTGCTTGTGGTTCAATCGCTTGACGCGCGCATCTATTCCGACGAGGAAATCTACGCTTTGGAAGTGGTCGCCATGGTGATCGCTGAAATGGCCGAACTGGGCGCTTTCGTAGGCGAAGGCGCCGCCATGTCGGCACGCCACCAGCAGGCGGTCCTGTTTCGCGGCACCTCGGCCCAGGAAGGCGCGGCCCAGGGCCATGTCTGGCTGCACGAGCCTCGCGTGGTGGTCACGAACCCGATCGCCGACGACCCCAAACGCGAGTTGGAACGCCTGCGCGAAGCGGTCGAACAATTGCGCGTCGGCGTCGACCGGATGCTGTCCACGGCGGTGGGCGGCGACAAGGATCAGCTACAGGTGCTCGAAGCCTATCGCATGTTCGCCAATTCCAAGGGCTGGATGCGGCGCATGGAAGAAGACATCGGCCGCGGTCTCTCTGCCGAAGCGGCGGTGGAAAAGGAACAATCCACGGCGCGCGCCCGGATGTCCCAGGTCTCGGACAGCTACCTTCGGGAACGGCTGCACGATCTGGACGATCTCAGCAACCGGCTGCTGCGCATCCTGACCGGTCAGGGCAATCAGACCGGCGCAGAAATGCCCGCCGACCCGATCCTGATCGCGCGCAATATCGGCCCCGCGGAATTGCTCGATTATGGCCGGGCTCTCAAGGGGATCGTGCTCGAGGAAGGCTCCGTCGGCTCTCATGCCGCGATCGTCGCCCGCGCACTGGCCATTCCGCTGGTGATCCACGCGGCGCGCGTCACCACCGAGGCGCTGAACGGCGACAAGATCCTCGTCGATGGCGATCAGGGCATCGTGCATCTGCGCCCCGACGACACGGTCGCCGCCGCCTTCCGCGACAAGATGGCGATGCAGGCGCAGGCGCAGGAACGCTACGTGTCGATCCGCGGCAAACCCGCCGAAACGCTTTGCGGCACACGCGTGGCGATGCTGATGAATGCCGGGCTGATGGCCGATCTGCCCAGCCTCGACAGCTCCGGCGCCGAAGGCGTGGGCCTGTTTCGCACCGAACTGCAATTCCTCGTGCGCAACCACATGCCCAAACGGGCCGAACTCTGCGAGCTTTACGCCCGCGTGATGGAGGCCGCCAAGGGCAAACGCGTGGTGTTCCGCACGCTCGATATCGGCTCTGACAAGGTGCTGCCCTACATGAAGGCCGTGAACGAGCCCAACCCCGCCCTCGGCTGGCGCGCGGTGCGCGTCGGGCTGGACAAACCCGGCGTGATGCGCATGCAGCTTCAGGCGCTGATCCGTGCCGCCGCAGGCAGGCCCCTGACGGTGATGTTCCCCTTCGTGGCGCAACGCGAGGAATACACCGCCGCAAAGGCCGAAATGGACAAGGCGCTCGAGCGCGAGCGCATCCTTGGCCACCCCCTGCCGGCCTCGCTCGAAGTGGGCGCGATGCTCGAAACCCCCTCTCTTGCCTTTGCCCCCGACAGCTTCTACCGCGAGGTCGATTTCCTGTCGATCGGCGGCAACGATCTCAAGCAATTCTTCTTCGCCGCCGACCGCGAAAACGAACTGGTCAGGCGCCGATACGACACGCTCAATGTCAGCTTCCTGACCTTTCTCGAAGGCATTGTGACGCGCTGCAAGACCCTCGGCACCCCGCTCAGCTTTTGCGGCGAGGATGCAGGCCGCCCCGTGGAAGCCGCCTGCCTCGCCGCGATCGGCCTGCACACTTTGTCGATGCGCCCGGCGTCGATCGGGCCGGTGAAATCCATCCTCCGCCGCACCGACCTCACCGAGCTGCGCCGCGTGATCCACGACGCCCGCGAGACCGGCACCCAATCAGTCCGCCCCGCCGTGATGACCTATCTGCGCGGCAAGCTCTAAACCCCTCCAAAGCAAGAATTTTCGAGAAAATTCTAAGTGTGGGGGCTCTGCCCCCGACGCTGAAAATCCACAGATTTTCAACGCCTCCCCCGGGATATTTCCAGCCAGAAGAAGCGCGCGCCGCCGGCCTGCTTCTTCTGGCCTCAAATATCCCCGCCGGAGGCCCCCATCGGCCAGGCGTGCGCCGCAGGAATGTAGGCGCGGCGGACCGACATGATACCGACCCTATCCCGATGTTCTACCGACGTCCTCAGCCAAGGCGCGTTCGAAACGCCTCGACCAGATCGGCATGATCGCGACCACTTTCGATCGCCAGCCGCCGCAATCCGAAATGCACATGCGCCATCTGCTGATAATAGCTCGTATAGGCGTAGTTCGTCGCAGCCCCTGCAGCCGCCCCCAGCACCGGCACCGTCTGAGCCGCCAGTTTCTGACCAAGAACCGTCGCCAGCCGCGGCGCCACCCGCGCGATCATGGCGCGCATCGTGGTGCCGGTCAGCGCCAACCGTGTGCTCAGAAAGGCGATATCGGTGCCGTCATCATGGTCAAGCGGTCCCGCTGCTGCGAAGACCTGAACGCAATCGAAGCGCACTCCTTGTTCTTCGGGGGAAAATCCCCGCTCAACGGCGGCGTCCTGAATCGCGCGCAACAGGATGGTCGTGGTAATGGGCAGCTCCGCCATGGCGGTGGGCAGCCCACCCCACCCCCCGGCTGCCCCCATTGCGGTGGTCAGCGCACGGGTCATCCAACCGGGGCTTTCGGCCACCATCCCGCGCGACCGATGCGCCGCATCCATCGCACGGGTCAGCGCTTCAACGGTGGCGCTGTCCAACCTTTCACGTACCGATCCGGGCAGCCTGTCCAGCAGGTTTTCGGCCTGTCCGCCGATCAGGTTCAAGACCTGCAATCCCGGCGAGGCGGCGCGCGCATGGCGTGCGGCCAGCTCATCGAGATGCCGCGACACTTCTGCGGCCTCCATCTGTTGTGCAATGATATCCATGGCGGCGCCCTTCCGACGGTTCGTCATCAAGATCGGGCCGCGCGCCGTGCTTTTCAAGCGCCGCGCTCAACCTTGCCGGTGACCTTGTCCCAAGCCCCTTGGGTGAGGTCCAGTCCCAGCACGCGCGCGGGGTTCGTCGGTGGTGGCATCTCGATCCCGGTCAGCCGGTGAAACCCGAACCGGCCATAATAGGGCTCATCCCCCACCAGCAGCACCCGGTCCCAGCCCTGCACCGCCGCCAGCACAAGGCTTTCGCGGATCAACCATCCGCCCAAGCCCTCGCCCTGCCGGGTCGGGTGTACGGCAACCGGCCCCAGAAGCAGCGCCCGTTCTCCGCCCACCTGCACCGGCCAGTAGCGGATCGCGCCTGCCAGAATGCCGTCATCGTCCCGCGCCACAAGGCTGAGGCCACGCACCGGGGGCACCCCGTCGCGCAGGCGATAGGATGACAGCGCCTCACGACCCGGTGCAAAGCACAGATCGTAAAGCGCTTCGACCTCCCACCAGTCCTCGTCAGTTTCCGGGCGCAGCTCGGACACAGCGCAACTCCCTGCAAAATCGGCTGGATTTGCGCGTAGCACGCCGTTAGGTCTGGCACAAACCCAGAAAACAAGAGAGGCGCTCCCTGATGTTCTATCGTCCCGAAGACGGCCACGGCTTGCCGCACAATCCGTTCAACGCCATCGTCACCCCGCGCCCGATCGGCTGGATCTCAAGCCGTGGCGAGGATGGGCAGGACAACCTCGCGCCCTATTCCTTTTTCAACGCCGTGGCCTATGTGCCGCCGCAGGTGATGTTCGCCTCGACCTCGATCAAGGCGGATCGCGGTGACACCAAGGACAGCGTCGCCAATATTCGGGATACCGGCGTGTTTTGCGTCAATATCGTGGAATATGCCATGCGCGACGCCATGAACCAGACATCAGGCGCCTGGGACCGCGAGGTCGACGAGTTCGAATTGGCCGGGATCGACCGGGCCGAATGCGAGACCATCGCGTGCGCCCGGGTGGCTGCAGCGCCAGCCAATCTGGAATGCAAGCTGACCAAGATCGTGACCCTGCCCGGAGAGGCGAATTTCGTGGTCTTCGGCGAGGTGACAGGCGTTCACATGCGGGAAGACTGCCTGAAGGACGGCGAGTTCGATGTTCTGGCCTTCAACCCGCTGGCCCGCATGGGATACCGGGACTACACGGTGGTCCGCGACAAGTTCATCCTCAACCGACCGGGCGAATAACGCCTCGGGCATGTCCCCGGCCACAGCGGCTCACAAACCGTCCAATCACGGCTTTTCGCAAAACGCCTCAGCGTAGGAAGGCGTCTGCGAACCCCGCCTGGCGCGTGACCTGCAGCGCATTTCGAAGCTCTTGTTCAGAGCTGAATGGCCCGGTCAGAACCAATGTGTAAGACCGCCCCCCGCGCGTCACCTGAGCCAGGCGCGCGGGCAACCCCATCCTGGACAAGCGCAGTGCAGCCGTCTGTGCATTCCCCGGCACGCTGAACATACCGGCCTGCACATACCGCTTGCCGGGGGCACTCACCTGCGCGGCCGGCTGTTGCGACTGGGTTGAGACGACGGCCCGCAATCCCGTGCCCTGCGGCCGCGTCCCCTCTGTCCGTCGCACGGTCTGACGTTCCGGCGTGGTATGGCGGACGGCGCGGGTTTTCTTCACCCGCACCGGATCGGGAACGACACGCCCTTGTGTCGAGACGACGACACCGGCGGCGCGCTGCTGTTCGAAACTGGTATAGGGATAGCGCAAACCGGGATATCTGAAGCTGATGTCACGCCCGGTACGCGCATCGATCAGATATCGCGGCACGGTTCTTGACCAGGTCACATCCATCTGGGCCATGCCATCAAGGGTTTGCTGGGCGCGATACGGGTTCAAACGATCGTCGGTCCACGCGCTCTTGTAGCCCTTTGGAATCTTGATGCCCTTGGCGTTTTGCTGCTGCACATGGACATGGCGCGGCACCACCCGCGTCTGGCCGGTCACGACCACCGGACGAGGTGCAGAAGGCGCGGCATGCGCGGCACCGGTCTGGACAGCCGACGGGGCATAAACTGGTGCAGCAGTGGCCGATGACGGCTGGATCACAACCACACGCCGCGTCTTGGCCCCGGTTCCTCCACCGCCTTGAATATAGGTCACATGCGGCGTGTCCTGCGGACCACACCGCACACCTTCACCCGCAGAATAGCGCGCCGACACACCGGTGAGGCCGACGCAGGATGATGTTGCTGTCCGCCGAGGCGCCGGTTGCGCCGCAGGGACGCTCACGACCCGTTTGGCGCTTGCGGTCGGTGCAGCCGGGGCCTGAGTGACAGCCCGGACAGGCGCGGGACGCGCCACAGTGGTCTGGGTTGGCGCGGGACGCGCCACAGTGGTCGGGGTTGGCGCGGGACGCACCACAACGGTCTGGGCGGGCGCAGCCCGTCGGTTTGTCGTGGGGGCCTGTGCGGATTGCGGGCGCGGCGCAGGGGCGGCGGTGCGCGCCGCAGGCTGTTGCATCGTCACGACAGGGGCTGCCTGTCTTTGCGGTGCCTGTCTTTGCGGTGCCGCTGT
>JALQUE010000008.1 GCA_023260815.1 Roseovarius sp. | reverse complement strand
AGACCATCTGGCCGAAGGACAGGCTGAAATCCGCCCTCTGGCGCAGCGCGGGGGCCAGACCGTCGGCCCCACCGATCACGAAGGCCACATCGCCGCGTCCCGCGTCACGCCAGCGGGCCAGAAGATCGGCGAAATCCGGCGAAGGCATCACCTGCCCGCGTTCGTCCAGCACCGCGCACAGCGCCCCCTTGGGCAGGCTGCGGTCCAGCAGGGCCGCTTCGGCCTCCATCCCGCCGCCTTTGCGGTCCTCGACCTCATGCAGCTGAAGCGGGCCAAACCCTAAGGGTCGGCCCGTTCTGTCGAATCGGGTCAGATAATCGTCGATCAATGCGCGTTCCGGGCCGGTTTTCATCCGGCCCACCGCGCAGATATGCACGCGCATTCAGCTGTCGGCAGCGGCCCGCGTAGGCAGCCACATTTTCTCGAGCTGGTAGAAGTCGCGCACTTCGGGACGGAAGACATGCACGACGACATCGCCCGTGTCGATCAGCACCCAGTCACCGGTTTCCTTGCCCTCGATCTTGCTGGATACGCCGAACTCCTGCTTGAGCCGTTCGGCTAGCTTTTCAGCGATCGACGAGACCTGACGCGATGACCGGCCCGAGCAGATCACCATGTAGTCGCACATGGCCGATTTGCCGCGCAGATCGATCTGCACGACGTCTTCCGCCTTGTCATCGTCAAGTGAGGTAAGGATGCGGTCAAGCTGTGCTTCGCTTGTCACGTCCAGAACGGGCGCCATTACAGGCCCCCCATGTTCAGCGGCTCCAGCCGCATCAGCCGTAAAAGACAGGACATGGTCCTCCTTCGTTGCACACCGGTGAGCCCCGGTGCCGGGCATGGATCAAATCTAGCAACAGATGCGGGAGAATTCAATGAATGCCTTGCAGGTCCGGGCGCATGGGCCAAGTGGCCCCTGCGGCGGTCATTCCGATGGCGGTTGTGCGGTCGTGGTGGCCACCTTGGAACCTTCGAGAAGCGTGACCTCGCGTTGCGGGAACGGGATCGAGATGCCGTTGTCGCGGAACGCATCCCACAGCGCCAGATAGACATTCCCCCGGATGTTGGTCAGCCCGCCCGTCGGGTCGCGAATCCAGAACCGCAGGATATAATCCACGCTGCTGTCGCCGAAGCCCACGATATGACAGACGGGCGGTTTGAACTCCAGCACGCGGTCCACGCTTGTGGCGGCCTTGACGGCGATGCGCCTGACCTTGTGGGGGTCGTCGGCATAGGCGGTGCCGAAAAAGATGTCCAGCCGCACATATTCATCCGAATGCGACCAGTTCACCACCTGACCGGTGATCAGATCCTCGTTGGGAATAAGGTATTCGCGGCCATCGCGTGTGGTGATCGACACATACCGCGCACCAAGGCTGTTGATCCATCCAAAGGTCTCGCCCAGGGAAATCACATCGCCCGGCTTGATCGACCGGTCCAGCAGCAGGATCACCCCCGACACAAGGTTCGACACCACCTTTTGCAGACCAAAGCCAAGCCCCACGCCAATGGCACCCGACAGCACCGCAAGCCCGGTCAGGTCCACGCCCACGGCGCGCAGCCCGATGAAAAAGGCCGCGCCATACAGAGTGACCTGCAACAGCTTGACGGCCAGCACCTGCATCGAGGGCGAAATCTCGTCGTTGCGGCGGATCTGCGCGGCGGTCATCCGTGACACGAAGCGGGCCGCGAACAGCAGGACGGCGACCACCGCCACCGCCTGTAGCACCATCCACAGCGACAGGCGCATTCCCGCCAGTTGAATGGCGGCACTGTCCAGCAGGCCACGCGCCTCGTCGGTCAGGCCCAGAATGCCAAGCGTCACCCATGTCCAGGCGGCATAGCGCACCACCGCGCGCAGAAACCCGTTGAGGATGAACCGCGTGATGACCGCGATCAGCAGCCATGCCAGCGCCAGTTCCCCCGCGATCGACAGAAGGTAGGATCGGCTGGGCCATGTGGTCAGTTGCAGGAAGATGATCAGCGGCCAGATCATCAGAACGAACAGGATCAGCCGCAAGCGCCGGTGCATCAGCACCAGAAACCGCATCCGCCACTTGGGCCAGCCCTCGCGGCCGCGCATCCAGCTGTGCAGATATGGCCCGAGCAGCCGCGCCAACAGATGTGCCGCCAGGAACAGGCCAACTGCGATACCCACCTGATAGGTGTTCGATGGCCGCATCAGGTGGTCCAGAAGGGTCTGGGCCTGATCCCAGAGACCCATCGCGATGTCTTGGGGCGCCGGAAGCGTTTCGGGTTCCATTGGGGCAAGACTGCCACGGGGGCGGGGCCGGCGGCAAGCCTGCTCTGGACAAGCCCCCATCCGCGCGGCCATTTTCGCGCCAGACCAAAGGGAGATTGTCATGACCACCGCGCTTTTCACCCATATCGATTGCCTGAACCATCTCACGCCGCAGGGCCATCCCGAACAGGTGGCGCGGCTCAGCCATGTTCTGGCCGCGCTGGAGGGGCGCGATCTGATGCGGGCCGATGCGCCGCTGGCCACCGAAGACGATCTGCGCCTGTGCCACCCGCAGGCCCATATCGACCGGGTGCGCGGGGCGGTGCCCGCCGAAGGTGTCATGCAGCTCGATCCCGATACATGGATGTCGCCCGGCTCGCTTGACGCGGCGCTGCGTGGTGTGGGCGGGGCGCTGGCGGCGGTGGATGCGGTCCTGGGCGGGCAGGCGGGCAATGCCTTTGTCGCGACCCGCCCGCCCGGACACCATGCCGAAACCGCGCGCACCATGGGGTTTTGCCTGTTCGGCACGGTGGCCATCGCCGCGCGGCACGCGCTGGAGCGGCATGGGCTGTCCCGGGTCGCGGTGGTGGATTTCGACGTGCATCACGGCAATGGCACACAGGATCTTCTGTGGTCCGAGGCGCGCAGCCTGTTCGTGTCGTCGCACCAGTCGCCGCTCTGGCCCGGCACGGGGGCGCCGGACGAAACAGGCGCGCATGGCAATGTGCTCAACGTGCCGCTTGATCCACGCAGCGATGGGGCGGTGTTTCGCGCCGCCTATGACCGCCAGGTCTTTCCCGCGCTCGAGGCGTTCGCGCCCGAGATGATCCTGATCTCGGCGGGGTTCGATGCGCATCGCGACGATCCTTTGGCCGAATTGCGCCTGACCGAGGCGGATTTC
This sequence comes from Roseovarius sp., assembly GCA_023260815.1. Taxonomy (GTDB): domain Bacteria; phylum Pseudomonadota; class Alphaproteobacteria; order Rhodobacterales; family Rhodobacteraceae; genus Roseovarius. Next base: position 1,883 of record JALQUE010000008.1, on the reverse strand, counting down.
GAATGGGTCACGGCGCGGTTGTGCGATCTGGCCGATACCCATTGTGGTGGGCGTGTGGTGTCCTGTCTGGAAGGCGGCTACGATCTGGAGGCGTTGGCGGCCAGCGTCGCCGCGCATGTCGATGTGCTGATCGCGCGCGGGTGATGATCGGGCGCGGGTTGGCGCGGGCGCTGATGCGGTGCGGACAGCCTTGCCCCTGACAGGGCAAAGTGCCACTCATACCGACCTAACCTCCAGCGCCCCGATTAGCGCCCTGATCCGCCTGTTCTCCGGGCCTCCTGAAAGGATGACACCATGCGCGCCGGTCTTGGCCTTTTGTGCCTCGCGTATGTTCTGAGCCAGTTTTTCCGTGCGTTTCTCGCCGTTCTCAGCCCCTTGCTGGAGCGTGATATCGGCGCGCGTCCCGACGATCTGGCCTTTGCCTCGGGGCTGTGGTTCATCGCCTTCGCCGCAATGCAACTGCCGGTGGGCTGGGCGCTGGACAAGGTCGGCCCGCGGCGCACGGCCTCGGTGCTGTTGCTGGTGGGCGGCGGTGGCGGTGCGGCGATCTTTGCGGTGGCGCAGGGACCGGCCCATATCAATATCGCGATGCTGCTGATCGGGGTGGGGTGTTCGCCGGTTCTGATGGCCTCCTATTACATCTTCGCGCGGCAATTCGCGCCGGCGCGGTTCGCCACGCTGGCGGCGCTGATGCTGGGGGTCGGGTCGGTGGGCAACCTTGTGGCCTCCTACCCGATGGCGCTGGCGGCCGAGACGATGGGCTGGCGTGCGGCGCTGGGCGGGTTGGCCGGGCTGTCGGCGGCGGTGGCCCTTGGCCTTGCGGTGCTGGTGCGCGATCCGCCCGCAGTCGAGGGCGATCAGCGCGGCTCGCTTCTGGATCTGCTGCGGATGCCGGCGCTGTGGGCGATCTTTCCGCTGATGTTCGTGGGCTATGCGCCCTCGGCGGCGGTGCGCGGGCTGTGGATGGGGCCGTATCTGGGCGATACCTTTGCCCTGAGCACGGCGCAGATCGGTCAGGCGACGCTGGTGATGGGGGTGGCGATGATTTGCGGCACGCTGTGCTATGGGCCGCTGGACCGTATCTTCGGCACTCATAAATGGGTGATCTTCACCGGCAACCTGCTTGCCGCCGGGGCGGCGCTGGCGCTGGCGGCGACGGTGGGGCAGGGCGTTGTGCTGTCGATTGCGCTCTGTGCCGCGTTGGGGTTCTTCGGGGCCTCGTTCCCGGTGCTGATCGCCCATGCGCGCACCTTCTTTCCGGCGCATCTGGCGGGGCGGGGCGTCACGCTGCTCAATCTTTTCGGGATCGGCGGCGTGGGGGTGGCGCAATTCGTGTCCGGCCCTGTCCATGCGGCGGGGCAGGCGGCGGGCGATCCTGTCGGGGGATATCTTCTGCTGTTCGGGTTTTTCGGCCTTGTGCATCTGACCGGCACGCTGATCTATCTGGCCAGCCGCGACAACCGGAGCTGACGCGCGCCCCCTTTCATTCACCCGGCGAAGCGTATATGTCCCCGGCTCCGAAACCTCTTATGAATCCGGAGATTGAAAAATGGGGTACAAGGTCGTCGTCGTGGGCGCCACGGGCAATGTGGGCCGCGAAATGCTGAACATCCTGGCCGAGCGCCAGTTCCCTGTGGACGAGATCGCGGCCCTTGCCTCGCGCCGTTCGCTCGGAACCGAGGTGAGCTTCGGCGACCAGACCCTCAAGACCAGGGATCTCGACGCGTTCGATTTCACCGGCTGGGACATCGCCCTGTTCGCCGTGGGATCGGAAGCCACCAAGATCTATGCGCCCAAGGCCGCGGCTGTGGGGTGCATCGTGATCGACAACTCGTCGCTCTATCGCTACGACCCGGACGTTCCCTTGATCGTGCCCGAGGTCA
>JALQUE010000381.1 GCA_023260815.1 Roseovarius sp. | reverse complement strand
CAACCCAGATCTCGCCCTCGTCCTGCAACTCGACCCCGGCGATCATCCGCAAGGTGGTGGACTTGCCACAGCCCGACGGCCCCAGCAGGCAGGTCACCTGCCCCGGCAAGACCTTGAGCGACACATCATCGACCACCCGGCGCCCATCGTAAAGGCGCACGAGGTTCCTGATTTCCAGACGCGGAGTAGCTGACTGCACCTTGGCCTCATGTCTTTCCGATCAATTTGATCGGATTTATCCCAAGGGCAGATAGCAACCCTTGGGCGGGGGCGCAAGACGGCACGCGCCCCCCAAGGGGCCGCCACACGGCTCTCAGCCCGCCAGCGCCCGGTCCAGATCGGCGATCAGATCGCCCGCATCCTCGATGCCGATGGACAGCCTGAGCAGATTTTCGGGAATGCCGGTATCCGGCTCGATGGTGGCGCGATGCTCCACAAGGCTTTCGACGCCGCCAAGCGATGTCGCGCGCTGAAACAGCTCGAGCCGGCCATTGACGCCAAGCGCGCGATCGCGCCCACCGGCGATCAGCACCGACATCAGATAGCCGAATCCCCCGCACATCTGGCGCGCGGCGATCTCATGGCCGGGATGGCCGGGCAGACCGGGATAGAGCACGGCCTCGACCCCGTCATGCGCGTCCAGATGCCGCGCGATCTGCAGGGCATTGGCGCACATCCGCTCCATCCGCAGGGGCAGCGTGCGCATGCCCCGCATCAACAACCATGCCTCGAACGGGCCGAGAATCGCGCCCGCGTCATGGCGGTCGGCCTCGATCATCGCCCAGGCGGGCAGCTTGGGGTCGCGGCAGGACAGCACCCCCGCCACCACATCGGTATGCCCGTTGATCGCCTTGGTGCCCGAATGCATCGAGATATCGGCCCCCAGATCCAAAGCCCGCGTCAGAACCGGCGTCGCCGCCGTGCCATCCACCGCCAGACGCGCGCCCGCGCCATGCGCCAGATCGGCGGCACGGGCGATATCGACCACCTTCAGCCACGGGTTCGACGGCACCTCGATCCAGACCAGATCGGCAGGTGTGGCGCAGGCCGCCTCCAGCGCCGCGCCATCCGCTGCGTCCACCTCGTCCAGTGTGATGCCGCGCCGCGCGCAAAAGCCCCGCAGCCAGACCGTCGTGCCCCAATAGATGCCCGATTGCACCACCACGCGCCCCCCACCTGGCACCGTGCGAAACAGCGCCGCGATCGCCGCCATGCCCGAGGGAAACAGCAGGCTGTCCGCAGCCCCCTCAAGACGGCGCAGAACCTCTTCGGCCTGCCGGATCGTCGCGCTGTGATCGCGCGCATAGACATTGCCGGGCACCAGAAGCGCATTGTCGCGCCCCCGCCCATAGGTGGTGGCCATGCTGATGCCGGGCACGACACCGCCATCGGCGGCGCTTTTGGCGCCCGCCGCCTGCGCCGCGATGGTGGCGGGCTTCAGATCGTCGTCTCGCATAGCGCCTCTCGTCGTTCAAACAGCCGCCCCGGCCCCCAGCCCTGCGCCTCGGCGCCCGCGATGCGCAGCATATGCCACAACAGCGCTTGATTCGAACTGATGACCGGCAGGCCAAGCTCGGCCTCGACGCTGTCGATCACACCGAAGGTGCGCAGGTTGGTGCAGCTGGCAAAGACCGCCTCCACCCCCGGCGCGCGCGCCGCCTGCAGCATGGCGGCGCGGGTGCTGGCTTCGGTGATGCGGGCCACGGTCCAATCGTCCTTCTGGCCAAAGCTGACCTCGCTCACCACCTCGATGCCATGCCGGCCCAGATAGGCCCGCATCTCGGCGGTGACGGATTGCACATAGGGCGTGACCAGGGCGATACGCCGCGCGCCCAGATCCGCCAGCGCCGCCAGAACCGCGCTGATCGGGTTGCTGACCGAAACGCCGGGATGCACCGCCTGAATGGCCCGCTCGACCGCCGCAGGCCCGATCACCGTCGACGCCGAGGTGCAGCCATAACCGACCGCCTGCAAGCCCTGCGGCAACAGCCCCGCCGCCGCGGGCAAGGCCACCTCCATCGTGCGCAACTGCTCGGGCGTCACATCCGGCTGGGCCGGGATGCGCGTGTGCATCAGGTTCGCCGCCCGCCCCGCCAACAGCGCGCGCGCCTCGTATTCCAGCGTCTCGTCGGTGCTCAGCACGATCAGCCCAAGCCGCAGCCCCGCGCCCGCGCCCTTGTCCAGTGCATAATCCATCATCCCGCCTCCTGCCGTCCGGGCCGGCTCAACGTGCCGCCTGCCACACTCGCCCTGACCCCCGTGGTGCCGGGGCACGAGGTCGGAAGCCCCCGCGCCACCCGCACCGCCAGATGCGCAAAAGCCTGCGCCTCCAGCATGTCACCGTCAAGCCCCGCCGCCTCGACCGGCTCCACCGGGCACTCAAGCCCGGCGCGCAGCATCTCCATCATCACCGGATTATGCCGCCCGCCGCCCGTGACCAGAAGCCGCTCAGGCGGGTCGGGACAATGCTCCATGCCGCGCATCACCGCCGTCGCACTCATCGCCGTGAGGGTCGCCACCGCATCGGCATCGTCCAGTTCCGTGACCAGTTCGATCATGTCCTTGAACGCATCGCGGTCCAGCGACTTGGGCGGCATCCTGAGGAAAAAACCGTCCTCCAGGAACAATTCCAGAGCGCCCTGCGCCACCCGCCCCTGCCGCGCCAGCGCGCCATCGCGGTCAAAGGCAACACCGCGCCGCGCCTGCATCACATCGTTGATCGGCGCATTGGCAGGCCCCGTGTCGAACGCCAGAAGCGCGCCCGCCTCGTCGGGACGTGCCTTGCGCGGATCGACCCACGTCAGGTTCCCCACCCCGCCAAGGTTCAGAAACGCCAGCGGCGCGGTCGCACCCATCCAGTGCGCACAGGCGAAATGATAGAACGGCGCCAGCGGGGCGCCCTCGCCGCCCAGCCGGATATCGGCGCTGCGGAAGTCCCAGACGACCGGCAGGCCCAACCCCTGCGCCAGCGCATCGCCATCGCCCAATTGATGCGTGCCGCGCCCCTGCGGCTCATGCGCCAGCGTCTGCCCATGAAAGCCCACCAGATCGATGTCCTCAAAGCCGCTCAGCGCCTCAAGATGGGCGTTTTGCACCACCTCCAGCGCCTCCTCCAGGTCCCCCCCCGGCCACCGCCCAAGCGCGCGCGTCAGAACCGCGCGCTCGGCATCGGAATAGGGCCGGTAACGGCTTGGCCCAAAGCCATACAGCCGCGCGCCATCGGTCTCGACCACGGCGGCATCCACCCCGTCCAGCGACGTGCCCGACATCGCCCCCAAGGCCCGGATGCGCCCGGCTGGCAGTTTGGCCTGCAACATGGCCTTTCCCTTCGCGTTCTGCGTGCCTATACATGCCGCGCAATCAAGACCGGGACAAGCGATATGACCTACCACCCCAAGTCCGATTTCCTGCGCGTGATGATCGAGCGTGGCTTCCTTGCGGACTGCACCGATCTGCAGGCGCTGGATGACAGCCTGACATCGGGCACGGTGACGGCCTATATCGGCTATGACGCCACGGCCAAATCGCTGCATGTCGGCCATCTGCTGAACATCATGATGCTGCGCTGGCTGCAGAAAACCGGCCATCGCCCGATCACCCTGATGGGCGGCGGCACCACCAAGGTGGGCGATCCCTCGTTCCGCTCGGATGAACGCCCGCTGCTGGACGAGGCGCAGATCGCCGACAATATCGGCGGAATGCAGCAGGTTTTCGCCCGCTATCTCGACTATGGCGATACCGCGCCCGGCGCGCTCATGCTCAACAACGCCGAGTGGCTGGACGGTCTGAAATATATCGAATTCCTGCGCGATATCGGGCGGTATTTCTCGGTCAACCGGATGCTCAGCTTCGAATCGGTCAAATCCCGGCTCGATCGCGAACAATCGCTCAGCTTTCTCGAATTCAACTACATGATCCTGCAGGCCTATGATTTCC
>JALQUE010000354.1 GCA_023260815.1 Roseovarius sp. | reverse complement strand
TCAACACCTTCATGCTCTGGATCGGGATCATAGATGAGCCGCTCCAGATGCTTTACAACCAGACGACGGTGATCCTCGGACTGGTGCATTTTCTTCTGCCCTTCATGGTGCTGAACGTCTTTGTAAGTCTCGATGGCATCGACACCAATCTTGAGGATGCCGCGAATTCGCTTGGGGCCACCCGCTGGCAGGCGTTCGTGCAGGTCACCCTGCCGCTGTCGCTTCCGGGTCTGGCGGCGGGCGGGTTGCTGTGTTTCGTTCTTGGGGCGGGCACCTATATCACGCCGCTCGTGCTGGGTGGGCCGACCGATGCGATGTTCGCCAATCTTGTATTCGAGGCGATCATCACACAGCTCAACTGGCCGCTCGGATCGGCACTCAGCCTGATGCTGCTGGCGGTGCTGGGGGTGCTGGTTCTGATCTACAACCGCTATCTGGGCATGGCGCAGCTGATGAAGGGGCTGGGATGATGCGCGGGTCTGGATCCCTGGGCTGGTCGCTGGTGCGCGCATGGACCGTGCTTGTCTACATGTTCATGTTCCTGCCGGTGGCTGTGGTGGTGCTGCTGTCGTTCAACGCCAGTCAGTTCGGCAGCTTTCCGATGACGGGCTTTTCCTTCCGTTGGTTCGTGGAACTGGCGCAGAACGACGCGATCCTGCGGGCCTTTCGCACCTCGATCGTGCTGGGATTGCTGACGGCGGCGATTTCCACAACCTTGGGCGTTCTGGCCAGTCTTGCGCTGGTGCGCTACCGGGTGCCGGGGTCAAACCTGATTTCCACGTTGCTGATCGCGCCGATCCTAGTGCCCGAGGTGGTTTTGGCGGTGGCGCTGCTGCTGTTCTTGAACTTCCTGCAAATCAACAAAAGCTTCACCTTGCTTTTGCTGGGCCATGTGATCTTTACCCTGCCATTCGTCATCCTCGTGGTGCAGGCGCGTCTGGTCAGCATCAAGCGCGATGTCGAAGAGGCCGCGATGAGCCTTGGGGCCAGTCCGCGCCAGACCTTCTTTCAGATCACCCTGCCGCTGATGCTGCCGGCGGTTCTGGCGGGGGCGCTTTTTGCCTTCACCATCAGTTTTGACGACATCACCGGCACGCTGTTCTGGAAGCCCGGTGGTGTGGAAACCGTGCCGACCCAGATTTTCGCCATGCTGCGCAATTCGATCAGCCCTGAAATCAACGCGCTTGGCACGGTGATGATCCTGATGACGGTCGGGCTGCCTCTGCTGGGGCTGGCGATCGCGCGTAAACTTTCAACCAAGAGCGGCACCTGAGAACCGCTGACACAAACCGAACCCATGTCAACAAGGAGTGACCAATGACCAGGAAAATGGACAACACAACCCGCTACGAGCGTCTGCGCGAGCGGTACATGAACGGCGATATCGACCGGCGCGGCTTTCTGGGGCTGATCGGTGCCGCGGGCCTTGCTTACGGTGTGCAGACGCCCTTTGCCAAGTTTGCCCATGCGCAGACTGTCAGCCAGGTGCGCTTTGACGGCTGGGGCGGCGTGGTTTCCGAGGCGTTCCGCGAACATGCCTTTGATCCCTACACCGCCAAGACCGGCATTGAGGTGGTCGACGGCACCTTCGGCGGCGGCGATGAATACCTCAGCCGCGTGAAGGCCAGTCAGGAAGGCGAATACAACATCGCGCATCTGTCGGGTGTGTTCGACTATGCGCGCTACCACAATCTCGGGCTTAGCACCGTGCTGAACGAGGACAACATCCCCAACCTGCAATACGTCATCCCCAAGCTGGTTGACGTGTTCCGGGGTGTGTCAGACGGCAAGCTATCCTGCGTGCCTTACGACTACGGCACCACCGGGCTTGCGTATAACCGCAAGCACATTTCAGACGAAGAGGCCAAGGAGAAGGGTGCGGATCTGTTGATCGACGCGGCCTACAAGGGCAAGATCGCCGGCTGGAGCGATTGGCGCACCCGTATCTGGTATGCGGCGCTGCAAACCGGCCAGAACCCCAACGCGATCGAGGATATGGACGCCGTCTGGGAGGCCGTGCGCCAGCACCGCGATCTCAGCCTGAAATACTGGGGATCGGGCGCCGAACTGATGAGCCTGCTGGCCGAGGAAGAGGTCTATGTGACCGAAGGCTGGTCGGGTCGCATCTATGCGCTGCAGGAACAGGGCCACGACATCGGCTATATCGATCCGCCCAACGGCATGGGCTGGCAGGAATGCCTGTTCGTCATCAAGGGCAGCCCGATGGAGGCCTGCGAAGAGTTGCTCAACTTCATGCTTGCGCCGGAAACCTCGATCGCGGTGGCCGAGGGGCAGAACTATCCGCCGGCCCTCGATCCGCAGAAGGTGGATCTGGGCGACAAGATCCCGACCCTGCCGGCCTTCGATCCGACGGGCAAACTGTCGGGCCTGACCTTTGCCGACCCGGCCTATTGGAATGGCAACGAGCAGGAATGGTCCAAGACCTTCGGTCGTGTGCAAAAGGGCTACTGAGCCTGACGATCAAGACCGGTCCCGCCGCCTTGCGCGTCGGGGCTGGTCGCCCCCATTATCCGCCGCTGGAGGCCATGGATGAGCTCGGTCACTTTGAACAACATCGTCAAGCGTTTCGGCACGTTCACTGCCGTTCATCGCTCGTCGCTAGAGATCCCGGAAGGCGCGTTCGTCACGCTTCTGGGGCCGTCGGGCTGCGGCAAGACGACCAACCTGCGCATGATCGCTGGCCTTCTGGACCCGACCGAGGGCGAGATCCTGATCGGCGGCAAGCGCGTCAACGACGTGCCCATCCACAAGCGCAATCTGGGCCTCGTATTTCAGAACTATGCGCTATTTCCGCACAAGACCGTGGCCGAAAACGTGGCGTTCGGGCTCAAATACCGCGACGTGCCATCCTCGGACATTCCCCGCCGCGTGCAGGAGGCCCTTGATCTCGTGCAGCTTCCAAATGTCGGGGATCGCTACCCCAAGGCGCTTTCGGGGGGGCAGCAACAGCGCATCGCGCTGGCCCGGGCCATCGTCATCGAACCCGATGTGCTGCTTCTGGACGAGCCGCTGTCGGCGCTGGACGCCAACCTGCGCGAGGACATGCGCGTTGAATTGAAACGCATTCAGGAACGGATCGGCGTGACCACCGTGTTCGTCACCCACGACCAGTCCGAGGCACTGGCGATGTCGGATCAGATTGTCGTCATGTCCGAAGGCCGGGTCGAGCAGGTGGGCGCCCCCGAAGAGGTCTACAACACCCCAGCCAGCGAATTCGTGGCGAATTTTCTTGGGGCATCGAACATCATGGACGCGCGCTGCACCCTGTCTGGCGGCAATGTGACCCTGCATGAAAGGACGTTCGGCACGGTTCCCATTCCGGCCGCAAAAGCCCCGATGATCAAGGCAGAAGGCCCGGCGAAACTGGTGGTGCGCGCCGAAAAGCTGGTTCTGTCGACATCCCCTGCGCCCGAGGGCGTGATTTCGATTCCCGCCACTGTCCAAACGGTGGATTATCAGGGACAAGCGGTGCGCTACTTCGTGCAAGCGGGCGATACGCACCTGCAAGCCATCAACATGATCGACGGCCATCCCTTCGCGGTGGGCACAAAAGTCAATCTTCACCTACGGCCGCAAGATTGCGCGGCCTTGCCCGGATAACGCCATGACACAAAGACCCAGCCATCTGTTCTATCAGGGCCGCCAGCGCCGCCCGATCCTGGATCAGGCGCGCGGCGTCTACATGTGGGATGTGGACGGCAAGCGCTACCTCGACGGATCATCCGGCGCGATGGTCTGCAATATCGGACATTCCAACGAAAACGTTCTTGCGGCGATGCGCCGTCAGATGGAGAAATCGACATTCGGCTATCGACTGCACTTCGAGACCGAGGCATCCGAGAAACTGGCCGCGAAGACGGCCGCCCTGTGTCCCGAGGGGCTGAACCGGATCTTCTTTGTGTCCGGCGGCTCGGAAGCCGTGGAAAGTGCCATGAAACTGGCGCGGCAATACGCGCTGGCCACAGGGGAGGGCAGCCGCTGGAAGATCATCACCCGCGCGCCCAGCTATCATGGCTGCACGCTCGGTGCGCTGGCGATCACAGGCTACGATCCGCTGACCAAACCGTTCGAGCCGATGATGCAGGCGATGCCCAAGATCCCTGCACCCACGGCCTATCTTGACGGGCTTGACCCCGATGACGAGGCGACGGGTCATCATTACGCCGACATGCTCGAGGCCAAGATCCTCGAGGAAGGCCCCGAAAGCGTGCTGGCCTTCATGGTCGAGCCTGTGGGCGGTGCCTCGACCGGCGCTCTTCCGCCGCCGCGCGGTTACATGGAACGCGTGCAGCAGATCTGCCGCAAATACGGTGTGCTGTTCATCCTCGATGAGGTGATGACCGGCGCAGGCCGCACCGGCGCGTTTCTGGCCGCCGAGCATTGGAACCTGAGCCCCGATATCATCGTGATGTCCAAGGGTTTTGCCGCAGGCTACGTGCCGCTTGGCGCCATGGCGGCACATGAAAGACTGGTCGAGGCTGTGCTGGACGATGGCGGGTTTCTGCACGGCTACACCTATGCCGGAAACCCCCTGGCCTGCGCTGCGGGCGTTGCCGTGATCGACGAGATCGAACGCAATGGTCTGACCCGCAATTCGGCGGTGATGGGCGCGCGCCTGATCGAGCGTCTGCGCGGCCTGATGCAGCGCTATCCGATCATCGGCGACGTGCGCGGCATGGGCCTTCTGACGGCCTTTGAATTCATGTCCGACCGCGGCACCAAGGCACCCTTGCCCAAACATCTCAAGGCCTTCGACCGCTTCGTCAACATCGCCTACGACAACGGGCTGATCGTCTATTCCCGGCGCACCCGCATGGGGCTGGAGGGGGACCATATCATCGTCGCCCCCCCGATGATCGTGACCGAGACCCATCTCGACGAGATCACCGAGATGCTTGATCTGTCGCTGGCCCAATTCACCGACGAGATCCGACCCGAACTGGATCGTATCGCTTAAGACAAGGCCCCGTATGTCCGACATCATCATCACCTGTGCCATCACAGGCTCGATCCACACGCCGTCCATGTCACGCCACCTGCCGGTGACAGCTGACCAGATCACCGCGCAGGCCATCGGCGCCGCCGAGGCAGGCGCGTCGATCCTGCATCTGCATGCGCGCGATCCCGAAACCGGCCGGCCTTCGGCCTCGGTCGACCATTTCATGGCCTTTCTGCCGCGCATCCATCAGGGCTGTGATGCGGTCCTCAATCTGTCCACCGGCGGCAGCGCAATCATGAGCCTGGATGACCGGCTGGCCGCGCCGCGCCTTGCCGAACCCGAGATGGCGTCGCTCAACATGGGGTCGATGAATTTTGCGCTCTATCCGATGGCAGAGCGGTTTACCGACTGGCAGCATGACTGGGAAAAACCCTTTCTCGAAGGCTCCGATGATCTGGTTTTCAAGAACACGCCCCGCGACATCGCCCGCATCCTGACCGAACTGGGCACCGAACGCGGCGCGCGGTTCGAGTTTGAATGCTATGATCTGTCGCATCTCTACATGCTGCGCCATTTCGCCGATCGCGGCATGATCCAGCCGCCGTTCTTCATCCAGTTCGTGTTCGGCGTGTTGGGTGGGGTTGGGCCGGACCCTGAAAACCTGACCCACATGGTCCGCATCGCCGACAAGCTCTTTGGCGCCGATTACATGTTCTCGGTGCTGGCCGCAGGCCGCCATCAGATGCCGATGATCACCATGGCCGCGACCATGGGGGGGCACGTCCGGGTCGGGCTCGAGGACAGTCTGACCATCGCCCGTGGCCAGTTGGCCGCAAGCAACGCGCAGCAGGTCGCCAAGATCCGCCGCATCGTCGAGGATCTGGGCCGCACGGTTGCCAGCCCGGACCGTGCGCGTGATATGCTGTCCCTGAAAGGCGCGGCCAGGACCGCGATCTGACATCATGACCACGATCACCTTCCGCCCCGTTCGGACCGCCGATGACCTCACGCTGCTGGACGGTGCGCTGCGCGCGCTCAGCGCCGATCTGGGCGATCCGCACAAGGCCAGCCGGGACTGTCTGGGATCGGCGGTCCTGTCCGACCGGCCGTCTGCTTACGGCCTTCTGGCGATGGACGGCGACAGGCTGTGCGGGGCGGCTCTTTTCAGTCCCACCTTCTCGACGGCGCGGGGGGCTGCGGGGGTTTATGTCTCTGATCTGTGGGTCGATGAAACGGTGCGCGGCTGCGGCCTTGGCCGACGGTTGTTGGCCGACGTCGCGGCGCGCGCCTGCGCGGGATGGAAGGCCGGGTGGCTGACCCTGGCGGTCTACGACCATTCCAGCGCCTCACGCGCGTTTTATGACCGCTTGGGCCTCGCCCCGCGCACCGGTGCAACCGTCATGACGCTGGATCGCCCGGAGTTTCTTGAAATGATGAAGGACGCAAGATGAAAGCGATTTTCGATGACCGGCAGTGGCGGCATGATCCCAAGCATTTCATGGCCAACGGTCGCGTGCTGCCAAGCCCCGAACAGCCCGGCCGCATCGCCAAGCTGATCGACGGCGCGCGTGCCGCGGGTTGTCCGATCCAGACGCCGGACGATGCCGGCATGGGTCCGCTTGCCGCTGTGCACTCGCCCGAATACCTGTCCTTCCTGCAGACGATCTACACCCGCTGGCAGCGCATCGACGGCGCCGGAGACGAGGTGATCCCCAACATTCACCCCGCCAACCGCACCGACAGCTACCCTCGCTCGGCGGTGGGGCAGGCGGGCTATCATCAGGCCGACACCGCCTGTCCCATCGGCGAGGGCACGTGGGAGGCGGCCTACTGGTCGGCGCAGGTTGCGATCTCCGGCGCCGATCTTGTGGCGGCGGGCGAACGCGCCGCCTACGCCCTGTCGCGTCCGCCGGGGCATCACGCCTTTGGCGATCTGGCGGGGGGCTTCTGTTTCCTGAACAATTCCGGCATCGCCGCCGAACGGTTGCGCGTTCGGGGGATGCGGCCCGCGATCCTCGATGTGGATGTGCATCACGGCAATGGCACGCAAGGCATCTTCTATGATCGCGACGACGTGCTGACCGTCTCGATGCACGCTGATCCGCTGCGTTTCTACCCGTTCTTCTGGGGCCATGCCGAGGAACGCGGCACGGGACGGGGTCTTGGCTACAACCTCAACCTGCCGCTGCCGGGCGGCACCGATGACGAGGGTTTTCTGCGCACGCTCGACACGGCGCTGGCGCGCATATCGGCCTTCGGTGCGGATGTGGTGGTGGTCGCCCTTGGCCTTGACGCCTACGAGGGCGATCCCTTCAAGGGCTTTGCCGTCACCACGCCCGGATTTTCGCGGATCGGGGCTGCGATCGCAGGCTTGGGCCTGCCCACGCTGTTTGTGCAGGAAGGCGGCTATCTCTGCGATGACCTCGGCCATAACCTGACCGCCGTTCTGACCGGCTTCGAGGGCGCATGACACATCCCGACATCATCGTCATCGGGGGCGGGATCGCAGGGATCAGTGCCGCCGCTGACCTCGCCGCCCATGCCCGCGTCACCGTGATCGAAGGCGAGGCGCAGCTGGGGTACCATGCCACCGGGCGCTCGGCCGCGATTTTCATCCGCAATTACGGCAACGCCACCCTGCGTGCGCTCAATGCCGCCGCCGCTCCGGTATTCGAGGCGCCCGAAGGCATCAGCGACCGCTCGCTGCTGTCGCCGCGCGGCGAATTGCTGCTGGCGGACGAGACGGAACTCGCCACGCTGACCGCCTATTGCGATGGCGCCTCCGGGATCGACCTGCTCGAGCCCGCCGATGCGGTTGACCTTGTCCCGATCCTGCGCCCCGAACGCATCGCCCGTGCGGCCCTCGAACGTGACGCGCAGGACATCGACGTGGACCGGATGTTGCAGGGCTATGCCCGGCTCCTGAAAGCGCGCGGTGGGCAGGTGGTGACCGGCGCGGCCGTGACCGCCATCTCCCGGGGCCATGCCGCCTGGCACGTCACCGCGTCAGATGCGCAATTCACCGCCCCTGTGCTGGTGAACGCCGCCGGGGCCTGGGCCGACCCGGTGGCGCGCATGGCAGGTGTGCGGCCTCTCGACATCACGCCGATGCGCCGGTCCGCGGCCCTGCTGCCCGCGCCCGCCGGCCAGGATATCGCGCGCTGGCCGCTCTTCGGGTCCATCTCCGAGACCTGGTATGCCAAGCCCGACGCGGGCAAGCTGATGGTCTCGCCCGCCGATGAGGATCCGGTTGATCCCCATGATGCCTGGCCCGACGACATGGTGCTGGCCGAAGGGCTGGACCGCTATGAACAGGCCGTGACACACCCTGTCACCCGCGTCGATCGCAGCTGGGCGGGCCTGCGCAGCTTTGCCACGGACCGCACGCCCGTCGCCGGCTTCGCCCCCGATGCAAACGGGTTTTTCTGGTTGGCAGGGCAGGGGGGCTACGGCGTGCAGACAGCCCCGGCCCTCGCGCGGCTCACGGCGGCGCTTGTCACCGGGGCCGAACCCGGTCTATCCGATGCCACGGTCGCGGCGCTTTCGCCCGCCCGGTTTCACAGCTCCTGAAAGGACACCCCATGAGCGACATCACCCGCCACCATACCGGCCCGCGCATGAGCCAGATGGTCATCCATAACGGTATCGCCTATCTCGCCGGTCAGGTCGGCGCCCCCGGCGAAAGCGTCACCGCCCAGACCCAAAGCTGCATCGAAAAGGTCGAGGCCCTGCTGGCCGAAGCCGGCACCGACGCCACCCGCATGCTCAGCTGCACCATCTGGCTGGCCGACATGGCCGATTTCGCCGAGATGAATGCCGTCTGGGACGCCTGGGTGCCCCAGGGCCATGCCCCGACCCGCGCCTGTGGCGAAGCGAAACTGGCCACGCCCGACTACAAGGTCGAGCTGATCATCACCGCCGCCCTTCCCTGAGCTTGCACCGGGCCGCCCGGCCTCCCGTGCGGCCCGCCTTTCATCGTTCCCCAAATACTCCCGCCGGAGGCATCCGCCCGAGGCCCAAGGCGCATCGCAACGATGATGGACGCGGCCGGATGCTTGCGCTATCAGGCAGGCGATCCATTGACGAAAGGCATGCCCATGTCCGGCCACGGCGCTCCGCTTCCCATGACCTCGCACCGCTCCACCGGTCTTGTCGGCACGGCGGATGTGCCGGGCGACAAGTCGATCTCGCACCGCTCCTTGATCCTCGGGGCATTGTCGGTGGGCGAGACGGTGGTGACCGGCCTTCTCGAAGGGCAAGACGTGCTGGACACGGCCCGTGCGATGCGCGCCTTCGGCGCCGACGTGGCGCGCGATGACGACGGCACATGGCACATTCACGGTGTCGGCGTCGGCGGCTTTGCCGAGCCTGAACAGGTGATCGATTGCGGCAATTCCGGCACGGGCGTGCGGCTCATCATGGGGGCGATGGCCACGTCGCCCGTCACCGCCACCTTCACCGGCGACGCCAGCCTCAACAAGCGACCCATGGCGCGGGTGACGGACCCGCTTGCCCTGTTCGGCGCGCAGGCGGTGGGCCGGTCGGGCGGGCGCTTGCCGATGACGATCGTGGGCGCGCAGGATCCGATGCCGGTGCGCTATACGGTGCCCGTCCCTTCGGCGCAGGTGAAATCCGCGGGTCTGCTGGCAGGACTGAATGCGCCGGGTCAGACCGTGGTGATCGAACACGAGGCGACCCGCGATCATACCGAACGGATGTTGGCGGGGTTCGGCGCGCAGATCACCACCGAAGACACCGATGAAGGGCGCGTCATCACCCTGACAGGCCAGCCTGAACT
>JALQUE010000213.1 GCA_023260815.1 Roseovarius sp. | reverse complement strand
CTGCTGCGCGGTCAGTCATGGTTGCAATACGTGATGGATGGCATGATGCCGCTCACCCATGAAGGCTGGATGATCCTGACCCGTCGTCTGGCGGCATTTTTCTTCGGTCTTGCGATCCTGAACGAGGTGGTCTGGCGGCTGATGAGCGAAGAGATGTGGGTGTATTTCAAGACATTCGGCCTGACGGCGGCGATCTTCGTGTTCTTCATGGCGCAGGGCCGGGTCTTTCGCGAGCATGGCACGCAGGACGAGGATGCCTGACCGGCGCTGTGCCGGGGATGTCTTTGAAAGTGCAAGGCAACGCCCGGATTTGGCCTGATTTCGCGGCTAGGTCCGGGGCCATGTTGATGAACCTGCCCCGACGTCTTTGGCTTGCCGCGAATTCAATTCCGCCGATCCGTCCGCGCACGCTGTTGCCGGTGCTGATCATGCTGGTGTTGTGGGTCGGTCTGACCCATCTGGAGGTTGAGCCGCACAGGGCTTTCGTACTGGCCGTCGTGGTTGCCGAGGCCTATGCGATCTGGCGCAATCTGCCGCAGGCGGCGGCGATGCTGAGCAATGTGGATCAAGGCAAGCCGCGCATGTTGAGATGGCCGGTCTGCGTCATTCTTGGTTTGGCCGCGTTGCAGCTTTGGATGAACGATCCGCTTCTGACGCAACGAGTTCTGACAGGGCTGGTTGTGGTCTTTCTGGGGGTCATGGTGATCGGCATTCGGCGCGAACGGGACATGCTGGATCGTGTGGTGCCCATTGTCAGTGCCGAAGGGGTGCATGTCGAACGGGTCAGCCTGTTGCGTATCAACGCCATCGCGGCTGCCGTGGTCATCGCGGTGAACGAGGTTCTGATCGCGGCGGAAACTTTGGGTGTCTGGATCACGATGATGCCCGTTTTGCTGATCGGTCTGCACGCGGTTTACTGGTTCATGGTCCTTATGGTGATCCCGCCCGAGGATGACCTGGCCTGATCCCCCAATGGCCCGGAACGCATCGGCAGCGGTGGCGTTTCAAGCCCGCGCACTTTGAAAAACGGGGCCAAGACCAGAGCCGTGACCACCTGTGATCGGTTTGCACCGGAAGGGCTGCGCGACTGGTAGGGCAGCCCCTGGCCGATGCACCTGTCGCCGGCAACGGGAGGTGCGATCAGCCGTTCCAGCAGGAAATCGAACAGGTCGTTTTCGCGGCTGGTGATGTTGAACACCTCGGCGCCGCACAACAGGATTGCGCGTGCGGGCAGCAGCTCCGGTGACCGGGGATAAACTTGTCGCCATGGGTCATGATGATGACCGGGACGGGGTTGATGTGCAGAAAGGGAATGCCGCTGAACCACCGCTACATGTTGTGGCTTCTTGTTGCCGTAGACATACAAAGGTTTTTGACGCCCTTGCGAAAGCCGCATGACGGTGTTGACGGATCACACGACCGGGTCTAAAGCGACGTTGTGGCGATTTGTTACCGGATTGCGGGCCACGTAAAACAACTCCGCTAAAGAGGTCAGGATGAAGGAGCCCCCTTTCGCTTGACCGCGACGGGGGTTTTTTTGTTTGGGCCGATGGCCCTGGAGGACGAAGATGAGCGACGATTGGAACATGCGGACGAAACTGGTGCATGGCGGAACGCGCCGCAGCCAGTATGGCGAAGTCAGCGAGGCGATCTTTCTGACGCAGGGGTTCGTGTATGACACGGCCGAGGCTGCCGAGGCCCGGTTTCTTCAGGCGGGACCGGATGAATTCATCTATGGCCGCTATGGCAATCCGACCGTCGCAATGTTCGAAGACCGGATCGCCGGGCTGGAAGGCGCCGAGGATGCCTTTGCCACGGCCAGCGGCATGGCGGCGGTAAGTGGCGCGCTGACCGCGATGCTGAGGGCGGGGGATCATGTTGTGGCCGCGCGCGCGCTGTTCGGATCCTGCCTGTATGTGCTGGACGAAGTTCTGACGCGCTTTGGCGTCGAGGTGACCTTCGTGGACGGGACCGACCTTGATGCGTGGCGCGCAGCGGTGCGCAGCGACACCCGCGCGGTGTTCTTCGAAAGCATCGCCAACCCAACGCTCGAGGTGGTGGATATCGCGGCTGTGGCAGAGATCGCCCATGCGGTCGGTGCCACGGTGATCGTCGACAACGTCTTTGCCACCCCGGTCTTTTCCCGCGCGCTTGAACAGGGCGCCGATGTGGTGATCTATTCGGCCACCAAACATATCGACGGGCAGGGCCGCGCGCTTGGCGGCGTGATCCTTGGCACGCGCGATTTCATTCGCGGCACGGTGGAGCCGTACATGAAGCATACCGGCGGGTCGATGTCGCCGTTCAACGCCTGGGTGATGCTGAAGGGATTGGAAACGATCAGCCTGCGGGTCAATGCGCAGGCCGAGACGGCGTTGGCCATTGCCGATGCCCTGCAAGACCGGGCGGAACTGGCGCAGGTGATCTATCCGGGCCATGCCAGCCATCCGCAGAACGATCTGGTCGTGCGGCAGATGGGCAAGGGCGGCACGGTGGTGGCGCTCGACCTGGCAGGCGGGCAGGCGGCGGCGTTCCGGTTTCTGAATGCGCTGCAGATCGTGGTGATCTCGAACAATCTGGGCGATGCGAAATCCATCGCCACGCACCCCGCGACAACCACGCATCAGCGCCTTCCGGCAGATCAGAAATCCCTTCTGGGCATCACGCCGGGGCTGGTGCGTCTGTCGGTGGGAATCGAAGATGCGGGCGACCTGATCGAAGATATCTCTCGGGCTTTGCACATTGCGGGCGAAAAACAATGATCCGGCTTGTCGCTTCCGACGTAATTCCTTTCGAAATTGGAAATCCTTAGCGGTCGTGTTTAGATACACTGGGCGCTGAATATCGGGGGCCGGAAATGAATATTCACACGCGGGAACTGTCGGACATGCCGGATCGGGATGAGGCGAAAGCGGCGCTGGAGCGGCTGCGGAGCTGGGCCACGCATGCCACGCCCGAAGAAGTGGCCGATCTCGATCCTGCGATCGCGCGTCTTCTGCCGGGCCGGTCGCCTTCGAACTACCCGGATCTTGCGCGTGACTATCCCGACACATTCAAGGTCAGCGACGCTTACAAGGCATCGCTGCCCGATCTTCAGAACGGTCCCAGCTCGCTCATTCGTGGCGCACGGCAGCAGTTGCAGCATGTGGGCATTTCGAACTTCCGCCTGCCGATCCAGTTTCACACCCGTGACAATGGCGATCTGACGTTGGAAACCAGCGTGACCGGAACTGTCAGTCTTGAGGCCGGCAAGAAGGGCATCAACATGTCGCGCATCATGCGCAGCTTCTACCGCCATGCCGAAAAGACCTTCAGCTTCGAAGTGATGGAGGCGGCGCTGGATGATTACATCACCGATCTGGACACGATCGATGCGCGGCTTCAGATGCGGTTTTCCTATCCCGCCAAGGTGAAGTCCTTGCGATCGGGGCTTCACGGGTATCAGTATTACGATATCGCGATGGAGTTGGTGGAGCAAGATGGGGTGCGCCGCAAGTTCATGCATCTCGATTATGTCTATTCGTCCACATGCCCCTGTTCTCTGGAACTGAGCGAGCACGCCCGCCAGACGCGCGGTCAGCTGGCCACGCCGCATTCCCAACGCTCGGTCGCCCGCCTGTCGATCGAGATCGAGGGGCCGCAGATCCTGTGGTTCGAAGACCTGATCGATATGGCGCGCGCGGCCGTTCCGACCGAAACGCAGGTGATGGTCAAGCGCGAGGACGAGCAGGCCTTTGCCGAGTTGAACGCCGCCAATCCGATCTTCGTCGAGGATGCCGCAAGGCTGTTTTGCGAACAGCTGCTCAAGGATCAGCGGATCGGCGATTTCCGGGTGGTTGCCAGCCATCAGGAAAGCCTGCACAGCCATGATGCCGTCAGCGTGTTGACCGAAGGCAAGACGTTTGCGTCCGACAGCATCGACCCGCGTATGTTCAGTTCGCTGTTCCACGTCGGCTGAAGCGACAGACCGATTTTCAATTTGCGCGGTGCCCTATTCTTGGGCGCCGCGTTTTCTTTTGAGTGTTTTACACGCAAGAGGAGAGGAACGCGGTCCCGTGACCGGCGTTGCCGTCTACAGTCCGGGCGATGTGCTTTATCGTTATGTCACACATTTAGGCCATGACTCTTTCAGCCAGGAAAATCCAGGGGATGCGATCCATGACACCAATGACCACTCCACTCATGCTTTCAGCTGCCGGGTTCCGGCTGGCCGGCTATATGCTGGAAAAAAACCTGCGTGTGGCGCAGGAATTCGGGCGCGCAACGGTGCTTGCCAATCCGTTTGTCGCCGGGATGCGTGTGAAATACAGCCCGCCGGTCGCCAAGGCCGAGATCCCGAAAAAGAGCACGGCAAACCACAAGACGCCTGCGACATCCGCCAAGCCCGTGATCGAGGCCAAGGCCGCGATCAACTCGGTCGATTGTGCGTCGCCTGCGCCTGTCGCGGCAAAGCCGGTTCCCGCCGCAACCGAAACGCCGGCGCCAAGTGGCCAGATTGTTCAAATGACGCCGGCATCGCCTGCGCAAAAAGCGACACCTGCGCAGACAGACACCAGCGCCGCGAAACGCCCGCGCGCACCGTCCTTACCGCCCGCCATGCCCGCGCCGCGCAGCGTGGCCGTGACAGGACGCGATGCCAAACAAGGGTGAGTTGCACCCGGCGCAAGGCGGGGTTGAGAAATTGATGTTGGTAAAGTCAATAGTGCTGACCTAGCTTGGCAAACAGGGAGGAAACCTGAAAGCAACCGAGCGAGGTTTCCAAATGGCCGTATTCACAACCAACATTTCCGCAACGCCCGCGCGACTGCGCGACTGGCTCAAAAGCGTTGGCGCCGCACTTGCCGTGGGCTTCGAGGCCCATGCGCACAGAGCGTCGCGCCGCGACCAGATCGAAGTGCTCGAGGCGAAGACCGACGAGGAACTGTCCCTGATGGGCCTGCGTCGGGACGATATCGTGCAACACGTCTACCGCGATCTGTTTTATCGATAAGACTGTCACGCGTCCCTTGCCCGGCATTTCGTTTCGGGCGGGGGCGGGCCTTTGATCGCGCTTGACAGTCACATGAGGCGCGGCCAACTGTGCGCCTCATGTTGGATGTGCGGCCTGTCGGATATGTCATTGGACTGGTGGTCATGGCCCTTGGTGTGGCCATGGTGTTTCCACTTGTGGTCGACATCGCCGAAGGGCGCGGGCATTGGCCTGTTTTCGCCGAAAGCGCGATCCTCACGACGCTTGTGGGCGGTCTCGTCTCGCTGGCCTGCCGTAACGGGGTGCGCGATAGTCTGACGGTTCAGGAAACCTTTCTGCTGACCACGGGTGTCTGGTTCATCCTGCCCCTTTTCGGAGCACTGCCCTTCATGTTGGGCGAAACCGATGCGCGGGCCGTCGATGCCATTTTCGAAGCGATGTCGGGCCTGACGACCACGGGCTCTACGGTGCTGTCGGGCTTGGACGATTTGCCAAAGGGTTTGTTGCTCTGGCGTGGCATTCTGCAATGGATGGGCGGGATCGGGATCATCGTGGTCGCCATGGTATTCCTGCCGGAACTGCGCGTGGGCGGCATGCAGATCTTCCGCTCCGAAGCGTTCGACACCATGGGCAAGATCCTGCCGCGGGCCACCCAGATCGCCTCCAGCATCTCGACGATCTATGTCTCGATCACGCTGGCTTGCACGCTGGCCTACATCGCGACCGGAATGGGCCCGTTCGATGCGACGGTTCACGCGATGACCACGGTGTCTACGGGGGGATTTTCGAATTACGACGCTTCTTTCGGCACGTTTTCGGGCAGTGCCGAATGGGTGGCGACCGTTTTCATGATCCTCGCCGCATTGCCGTTCGTGCGGTATGTGCAGCTGTTGAACGGGAACCATCGGGCGCTGTTTCGTGACAGCCAGGTGCGGGCGTTTCTGTTGACAATTGCGCTGCTTGCCTGTGTGACCGCTGGCGTCCTGCTGACGATCTTTCCGCATCATCCCGAACAGGCGCTGCGCGAGGCGGCGTTCAACATCACCTCGATCATGAGCGGCACCGGATATGCCAGTGTCAATTACATGTTATGGGGCCCATTCCTGATTGCGCTGTTCTTTTTCATCGGACTGATCGGGGGATGCGCGGGATCGACGGCCTGTTCGATCAAGATTTTCCGCTACCAGATCCTGTTCGCGTCGGTGAGCGCGCAACTGGGGCGCATTCATTCGCCCCATGCCGTTTTTACCCCGCGTTTCGAAGGTCGGTCGATCAGTGACGATATCCTCAATTCCGTGATGACGTTCTTCGTGTTCTTCATCGTCACGCTTGGCGTGGTGGCGGTGGCGCTTGGTCTGACGGGGCTGGATTTCATCACTTCGGTCTCGGGGGCGGCCACCGCGCTGGCCAATGTTGGCCCGGGATTGGGGGATATTATCGGACCGGCGGGCAATTTCGCGCCCCTCAACGACACGGCGAAATGGATTTTGACACTTGCCATGCTCATCGGACGGCTGGAACTTATGGCCGTTTATGTGATGCTCACCCTCAGCTTTTGGAGAACCTGATGACCACCCGACCCTTGGGCGCACAGATCAGCCACATGCTCAAATCCCGTGGCGTGGAGACGATATTCGGCATTCCCGGCGTTCATAATCAGGAGATGTATCGCGGGATCGAAGAGGCGGGGATCACGCATATCCTTGCGCGCCACGAACAGGGTGCCGGTTTCATGGCGGATGGCTATGCCCGGGCCAGTGGCAAGCCGGGGATCGCCTACGTGATTACGGGGCCGGGCCTGTGCAATATCATGACGCC
>JALQUE010000338.1 GCA_023260815.1 Roseovarius sp. | reverse complement strand
AGAGGGGTTTTCATGGATTTTCAAATCTGGCTGGCGTTTGTAGCAGCTTCAATAGCCCTTTTGCTGATCCCGGGGCCAACGGTTCTGCTAGTGCTTAGTTATGCGATCAGCCAAGGAAAACGGGTCGCAATCGCAACAGTCGGTGGCGTAGCTCTGGGCGATTTTATCGCAATGTCAGCATCGCTGGCGGGTCTGGGTGCCTTGGTTCTGGCCTCTGCGACGCTTTTCACTGTTCTGAAATGGGTCGGGGCAGTCTATCTCGTCTATTTGGGCATCAAACTTTTTCGCAGCGCATCAACAGCTTCGCTGGGCGATTTGGAAAAAGTAACTGAGACCAGTGCGTCTAGTGTGTTCGGCCACGCAACGGCAGTCACAGCACTCAATCCCAAGTCAATCGTGTTCTTCATTGCTTTCGTTCCGCAGTTTGTTGTTGTGGACAGCCCGCTTCTGCCTCAGTTCGCAATTCTTGTTTCCACCTTTGTAGGTTTGGCAGCAATTAATGCCCTCGCATATGCACTTTTGGCCGATAAGCTGCGCGCTAGAATGACAAGACCGTCCGTTCTGGCTTGGTTCTCTCGTCTTGGCGGTAGCGCTCTGATTGCCATGGGGGCTGCAACGGCAGCATTTAAAAGGGCACAGTAAGAATAAACCAAGATCGGCTTTGTCCGCATCAGGGACGCCGGTGCAGGTCGCAGCCAATGATCACCCCCCACATATCCTGATCAAGGCACGGCAACGGGCCAACCATGCGATGCAGGCGGGCGCCCGGAGGGCGGGGTTGCGGCATGCAGGGCCATGTCCAAACATCCACGGGCGGGCCAGCCAAGCCGACCATCCCGGCCATTTTGAGCGACGGCGCACTTGCAGGGGGGCGGGGCAGGGGCTACCTGTTGCGCGCATTCAGGAGACAGTCATGACTCAGGCCCTCGACAAGCTGACAGATGCCGTTCTGGCCGCCGCGCGCAAGGCGGGGGCCGAGGCGGCCGATGCGATCGCCGTGGAGGGACGCTCGCTGACCATCGACATGCGCGGCGGCACCTTGGAACAGGCGGAGCGTGCCGAGGGCATAGATATCGGTCTGCGCGTGCTGATGGGGCGGCGTCAGGCCTGCGTGTCGGTGTCGGATGCGCGGCCCGAAACGCTGGCGGCGCTGGCGGAACGGGCGGTGGCCATGGCGCGCGAGGCGCCGGAGGATCCCTATATCGGTCTGGCCGATCCCGGGCAGCTGGCCACGCAACGCGATGCTGCGGGGCTTGAACTGTGCGATCCCACGCCTGAGCCATCACCAGAGGCGCTGCAAGACGATGCGCGCGCCGCCGAGGCCGCGGCATTGGCGGTCAAGGGGGTCAGCCAGGTGCAATCGGCAAGCGCTGGCTATAGCTGGCGGGCGGTGCATATGGCGGCCACCAACGGTTTTGCCGGGGGCTACGAGCGGACGGACAGGGGGCTGTCCTGCGTGGCGATCGCGGGCGAAGGCACCGGGATGGAGCGCGAATATGACGGCGACAGCCGGATTTTTCAGGCCGATCTGCGCAGCGCTGACGAGATCGGGCGCACCGCAGGGGAACGGGCGATTGCGGCGATCAACCCGCGCAGGCCACGCACCGGGGCCTATCCTGTGCTGTTCGACGAGCGGATTTCATCCTCGTTGATCGGGCATCTGCTGATGGCGGCGAATGGGGCGGCGATTGCGCGGGGGTCTTCGTGGCTGCTGAACCGGTTGGGCGATCAGGTCTTGCCCGAGGGGCTGTCGCTGATCGAGGACCCGCACCGGATGCGGGCGATGAATTCGCGCCTGTTCGATGCCGAGGGCTTGCCGACGCGGCGGCGCGCGCTGGTGGACAAGGGTGTGCTCACGGGCTGGTCGCTTGATCTTGCCAATGCGCGCAAACTGGAGATGGAGCCTTCGGGGAACGCCAAACGCGGCGCATCCTCGCCGCCAAGTCCGGGCACATGGAATATGGAACTGACCCAAGGCGACCAGAGCCGTGATGCGCTGATCGCCGAGATGGGCACGGGGCTGTTGGTGACGTCGATGATCGGATCGACGATCAATCCCAATACGGGCGATTATTCGCGCGGCGCATCGGGGTTCTGGGTGGAGAACGGCGAGATTACCGGCCCGGTCAATGAATGCACCATCGCGGGCAGTCTGCCCGACATGCTGCTGCGGATGACGCCCGCCAATGATGCGCGCCCGTGGCTGAGCCGGGTGGTGCCGTCTCTTCTGGTCGAGGGGCTGACGATTGCCGGCGAGTGATCTTGGGCTTTTGATCGACGCGGCCCGCGCGGCGGGCGAAGTGGCGATGGGCTTTGCGGGGCCGCAAGCGAAACGCTGGGACAAGCCCGGCGGCTTGGGGCCTGTGACCGAAGCCGACATGGCGGTGAATGTGCTGCTGGAAGAGCGGCTGCGCGCGGCGCGGCCCGGCTATGGCTGGTTGTCGGAGGAAACCGAGGATGATCCCGCGCGCCTGAGTGCGGAGCGGGTGTTCATCGTCGATCCCATCGATGGCACGCGCAGTTTCATCGAAGGGTCGGGCACCTGGGCGCATGCGATTGCGGTGGCCGAGAGGGGCCGGGTGACGGCGGCGGTCGTGTATCTGCCGGCGCGCGGCAAGATGTATGTGGCCGCCGAAGGGCAGGGCGCATCGCTGAACGATGTACCGATCCGCGTCACCGCCCGAAACGATCTGACGGGGGCCACGTTGCTGGCCGCCAAGCCCAATTACGCGCCCGAGCACTGGCCGGGTGGCGTGCCGGATGTGAAGCGCGCCTATCGCCCGTCGCTGGCGTATCGTCTGAGCCTTGTGGCCGAGGGGCGCTATGATGCGATGCTGACGCTGAGGCCCAGTTGGGAATGGGACATCGCCGCCGGTGAATTGATCCTGCGAGAGGCGGGGGCGCGCACCTCGGATCGGGAGGCGCTGCCGTTGCGGTTCAACAACCGGGTGCCGCAGGTCAATGGGGTGGTGGCCGCCAATCCGCGTCTGCACGAAGCGATTGCCGGGGCGCTGGCGCCGGTCTGATCGGCGCAAACAGGCCCCACGGCGCCGCATCTGCCCCTTGTCGGGCGGCGTGTTCCGGGGCTACATCTTGGTGCAGACCTTTGTGAAAGCCGCATGAATGCCACGATCCGACAATCTGACCGGGGCGATCCTGATGATGGCCTCGATGGCGGCTTTCACCATCAACGACACCTTCATGAAAGCGCTTGCGGGGGAAATCCCGCTGTTTCAGCTGTTGTTT
>JALQUE010000315.1 GCA_023260815.1 Roseovarius sp. | reverse complement strand
TGCATGATGATCCCAAAGGCCCGCCAGACGGCTTCGATCGTGGCCGGGCGGGTGCGTTCATCCAGCGTTATACCGATCTTGGTGTCGCCCACGCGGCGCAGGTTCACCCCTTCACGGACCGCCGCCTGAAGCACGCCACGCTGCAACAGCCCTACATCCACCGTGATCGTATCGAAGAACTGATCCGGCTGGACCTTGAAGCCTGCAGCCTCCAGTCCCTTGGCCAGACGCACCGTCTTGCGGTGAATGCGCTGCGCGATGGCCTTGAGACCTTTGGGGCCGTGAAACACCGCATACATCGACGCCATGACAGCCAGCAGCGCCTGCGCGGTGCAGACATTCGATGTCGCCTTTTCACGGCGGATATGCTGTTCACGGGTCTGAAGGGACAGACGGTAGGCACGGTTTCCGTGGCTGTCCACAGACACCCCCACCAGACGGCCCGGAAGGGCGCGCTTGTAGCTGTCCTTGGTGGCGATATAGGCTGCGTGCGGCCCGCCATAGCCCATGGGCACACCAAATCGTTGCGTCGATCCCACGGCGATGTCGGCCCCCATGGCGCCCGGCTCTTTCAGAAGGGTCAAGGCCATGGGATCGGCGATGACGATGCCGATCGCGCCGGCCCCGTGCAGGGCTGCCATTTCCGAGGTGAAATCGCTCAGGTGCCCATAGGTGCCCGGATATTGAAAGATCGCGCCGAACACGTGCGCGGGGTCCAGCTCTTCGGGGGCGCCGATCACCAGTTCGATGTCCAGCGGCTCGGCGCGGGTGCGCATCACGGCGATGTTCTGCGGGTGACAGTTTTCATCGACAAAGAACGCCTTGGCCTTGGATTTGGCCACGCGCTGCGCCATGGTCATCGCCTCGGCGGCGGCGGTCGCCTCGTCCAGCAATGAGGCGTTGGCGATTTCAAGCCCGGTCAGGTCGCTGACCATGGTCTGAAAATTCAGCAGCGCTTCAAGCCGGCCCTGGCTGATCTCGGGCTGATAGGGGGTGTAGGCCGTATACCACGCCGGATTTTCCAGAATATTGCGCTGAATAGCCGGAGGCGTGACCGTGCCGTGATAGCCCTGTCCGATCAGCGACGTCAGCACCTTGTTGCGGCTTGCAACCTCGCGCATGTGGTGCAGGAGTTCACTTTCGGACATCGGCTTGCCAAAATCCAGCGGCGTCTCCTGCCGGATCGATTTCGGTATGGTCTCATCGATCAGCGCATGCAGGCTGTCCGCGCCCAGAACCTCAAGCATATCGGCCATTTCCTGCGGAGACGGGCCAATATGGCGACGGTTGGCGAAGTCATAGGGCAGATAATCGGTCGGTTCGAAAGGCATCATATCCCTCGTGCTGTCATGGGTGAAGGCCGGCACGCGGCCTGCGCCTTACCCTTTGCGAAACGGTGCCGCCAAAGGCGGATATGGTCAGCCGATGAACGACTGATAGGCGTCTTCGTCCATATAGTCGTCCATCTGGGACGGGTCGGCAGACTTGATCTTGAAGAACCACGCATCACCAAGCGGATCGGAATTCACCTTGGCCGGATCGTCGATCAGCGCCTCGTTCACCTCGACAATCTCGCCATCGATCGGGGCAAGGATATCGCTCGCCGCCTTCACACTTTCGATAACGACAATCTCGTCGCCCTTGGTCACCTGAGTGCCGATCTCGGGCAGTTCCACGAACACCACATCGCCCAACTGCTCGCTGGCATGTTCGGTGATGCCGACGACGATCACGTCATCCCCGTCGTTTCGCAACCATTCGTGTTCTTCGGTGAATTTCATCTTTCGCTCTCCCTGGGTTTCAGCGTTTGAAATTGGCGGCAGTGAAGGGCAGGTTCGCCACTGTCACAGGCATACGTTTGCCACGGACATCGCCGTGTATCCGGGTTCCGGGATCGGCCAGCGCGGCGGGCACATATCCCATCGACATCGGCGCGCCTATGGTCGGACCGAACGCCCCCGAGGTGACACGGCCAACAGGGTCGCCCGCGCCGTCCGTCTTGAACAGTGTGGTCCCTTCGCGCATCG
This sequence comes from Roseovarius sp., assembly GCA_023260815.1. Taxonomy (GTDB): domain Bacteria; phylum Pseudomonadota; class Alphaproteobacteria; order Rhodobacterales; family Rhodobacteraceae; genus Roseovarius. The sequence goes on along the minus strand of JALQUE010000315.1, from coordinate 2,557 downwards.
GTGCGCGGCCTTCGGGGCGCAGCCCGACGCGCTGTCGCTCAGCGCCGTTTTCCAATTGATCGAGGATCACAGCCGCGCCGGGAAATCCGCCTTCGCGTGCCCCGCCACGGCGGCGCACCTTCTGGATCGCCCATCCAAGAGCCGCTTCGATCGGGGTCGTCGTCTGGTCGATGTCGTGACCGTAAAGGCAAAGCCCGGCCTCAAGCCGCAGGCTGTCCCGCGCCCCAAGGCCGATCGGTTCCACCGCATCATGGGCCAGCAGGGCGCGCGCAAACGCATCGGCTTGTGCTGCCTCGACCGAAATCTCGAACCCGTCCTCTCCGGTATATCCCGAGCGAGACACCCAAAGCTCTCCATACGGGCTGGCGAAGGTGGCGACATCCATGAAGCGCATATCGCGCGCACCGGGTACCATGTCCGCCAAAACCGCTTCGGCCTGCGGCCCCTGAAGCGCCAGCAAGGCGCGGTTGGAAATCTCTTCGACCGTGCAATCGGAAAGTCCGGTTTGCATATGCGCGATATCGGCCTGCTTGCAGGCGGCGTTCACCACCACGAACAGATGATCGCCCCGATTTGCCAACATCAGATCATCCAGGATTCCACCCTGATCGTTGGTGAAAAACCCATATCGTTGGCGCCCCTCTGGCAACCCTGCCAGATCAACCGGCACAAGTTTTTCCATCGCAAGGGCCGCCACGTCATAGCTTTTCCCGGCGCGGACAATGACCTGCCCCATATGGCTGACGTCAAACAGGCCCGCAGCCGCACGGGTGTGCAGGTGTTCCTTCATGACACCAAGCGGAAACTGAACCGGCATCTGGTATCCCGCGAAAGGCACCATCTTGGCCCCCTGTTCGACATGCAGGTCATAAAGCGGGGTCTTGCGCAGCGTATCGCTCATAGGGCCTCATCCAAATGGCGCCAGTTGAGTTTCGATGAATCAACCCGGCATCTATACACGACCCCTTTGGTCGCGCTTTGATGCCCCCTCTGTCCTTTGGCCTGAGATCGCTATCCCTTCGGCGGGCGCCGCGAAGGCACCACTCTCCAGAGTTCTGAAATCGCATCGGTCCTTTGGGCCTGAGAGTTTCCGGGGCGGTTGCTCCTTCGGCACCGGACTGGCCGGTTCTCCCGATACGATATGGCGGCAAGCTAGTATACCGTATCGCTGACTTCAAGCCTGTTTCACGCAGCGCCCTGGCATGAAAATATCCATCAGCGCGGCGTTGTCACAGACCAATGCATCCAGCGTTATGTCATCGAGATGCGCATAAAACGCCTCGGCTGCGTCGGCGATGGCAAGGCGTAGCCGACAGGCAGAAACCAGCGGGCAGGTATTGTCCACATCGGCAAAACATTCGGCGATGGGCACATTCGATTCGAGCTGCCGGAACACATCACCGATGACAATCTCAGTCATTGGACGGGCAAGCGCGATCCCCCCGCTACGGCCCCGTTGGGTATGCAGAAAATCAAGCTGCGCCAGACGGTTGATCACTTGCGCCAAATGACTTTCAGAGGTGTTGCAGCGCGCCGCGATCTCGGATTTGGTGACCAGCCTGTCAATATTCGCGCCACAGAACATGAGAACGCGAACGGCGATATTGGTGCGTTTCGTAATGCGCATTCCGAATGAGACCCTCTGCTTGAACTTGACCTATCCTGCGGGCAAAAACAGGGACAGGACATGATGCAGATCAAGCGGCGCAGGATAACATACATGGGACATGCATATTTCTTCGGATATGGCAGCCTGGTGAACCGCGACACGCATGACTATGCCGAAGCGCACACCGCCCAACTCAGCGGATGGCGCCGCGTCTGGCGACATACCTCGCTCAGGCAGGTGGCCTATCTGACCGTCGTCCCGGACGAGACATCCTGCATCGACGGGCTGATCGCTGCGGTTCCCGGACAGGATTGGGCGGCCCTGGACGAGCGTGAGCGTGCCTATGACCGGATCGCCGCCGCGCATCAGGTCACGCACGCTCTTGGGCACAAACCGGAAATCGCCGTCTACTCGATCCCTCATGGCCGGCACGCAACGCCGACCGAAACACACCCTGCCCTGCTGAGTTATATCGACGTGGTCGTGCAAGGCTATCTGCGCGAGTTCGGAGACGAGGGCGCCCGGCGCTTTTTCGACACAACCGACGGATGGCAAGAAACCCCTGTGCTGGACGATCGGGCCGATCCCGTTTATCCGCGCCACCGTCAACTCAGCCGTGATGAATATGGGTTCGTAGACGCGCAATTGTGCGAAAGGGGTATCCGTATCCTCAAGCCCTGACGCCTTGCAGATGGTGGACTGTCAATCCGGCATGGCGCATGATTGCCTTTGAAAGGACCAGGATGGCAAACCCCAAGACAATCTCCAAGACCTTGCTCGTGGTTCTGCGGATCAGCAGAATGCTTTGGGTTCGCGTGACCCTGATGGCCTGTCTGGCGGTGGTGGCTTCGGTTGCAGCGGTGCTGTTGGACACCCTGATCCCCGAGGTGCTGCGCCAACGTTTCACGCCGGATGCCGTCATGCCGATCCTGACCATCCTTGCCTCGG
>JALQUE010000249.1 GCA_023260815.1 Roseovarius sp. | reverse complement strand
GGTCTCTGACCCGCCTTTGCCGCCGCCGCCGCTCATATCATTCTCCAAACATTGAGCCAAGCATCATGCCCAGCCCCGCCGCTACCGCTAAATTTAGCTCGTCCCCGCCTTTGGACGGATTGTTAGGGCGCGAATAAACCTGCTTATCTTCTTGCGCCCCACGGTGCATCCGCGCGGGGGGCACGCCCATAAAAGGGCCTCCGACTGCTGGTTCCGGCATTTGAGTCCGGTACGTTTGAACCGTCTTTCCGCCGCCGCCGCTCATGCCTCAAACTCCTTTTGCAGCGTCACATGCAGGGGTGCCCACCCGTGCCGCTCATACGCCCGTTGCCAGCCCTTGCGCCCCGATATGATCGCGCCTGTGCAGCCGTTCTTTTTGGCCCATTCGATAACTTCATCGTGCATCGAGGCCAGTTCAGTCAGATCCCCGCCGCCTAGAAACACGTTCAGAACGCGCTTGCGCGGGTAGGTGATGATTTCCATAATCAGGGCCGATTTTTCTTTCGGCCAAAGTTGAAAGTTGCCCGCCAAGACACCCGCAACAATGTCGTACCAGTCATGCGTGCCGCCCGAGTATTTTAGCGCCGCCTCTATCCAGACGCGGCACCTGTCCAACTCGTCAAACAGAGCTGGTCGATAATGCGCCTGCGTCACTGACAGTCACCTCATATCTTGTGCCGTTGGGGCTGGTCAGGATAACCCGGCCACCGCCAACCTCTATGTCCTGATTGCGCTTGTGGTTCGCCGCATCTGCCTGTTCCAGCTTGCGACGCCATTCCGCCTCGTTAAAGGGGGGCAGTATCATCTGCGGCCCATCGGCTTGGCATCAATGCGCGGAATGCCCCACCGCCAATCTGACAGCGTAGCACCTTCAACCCTCATGCGAACCTGCCGCCCGGTAAACCGAATAGATGTTGGCGCGCTCATGGTATAAGGCCCGTATGTGTATTCATCACCCTGCGGGTAAAACCGCGTCTTGAACGTGGTAGTGACTTCGCCCTGCGTTTCCTCATCCGGCAACAGGTGCGTGACGTTCATCACTGTGTCACCTGCGCCGATAGAAATAGGACCGCTTTCCGCATAGACGGACGCGCCGTCATAGTTCTGCCCGGTTTCGTGGTCGTAAATCGTGCCGCCCGATGAAACCCAGATAGGCTTGCCAAACACACCCCGATCAACGCCCGCCGTGCGGTCAATCATGCCCGTCGCCCAATGGCCTTCCTGGTAATTATACGTGACATAGCGGTCGCACTCTGTTGACTCGGGATAGAACCAACACACTTCGCCAAACTCTGTATTCGCCACCGCATAGACCTTGCTGCGCTGAGAACTGTTCAAACTGGAAAAGACCAGATCCGATACATCGCTTGGCAATTCCTGAACAGAACCGCCGGAATAGACGTAAAAAGACCCATCGCCCATCCAGTAAAGCGCGCCATTGACCGCCGCCGCCGCGTTGCGCGAAACAACCCCGCAGGCAGAGCCGACGCGCTCGAATCCGTAGACAAACGGCGGGCCATTGTAGGTTGCCGCCCAAGCGTCATAGTCAGACAGGATGATGGTTTGCCCGCGCACCACCTTACCGCACATGATCTGGCCCGGAATGGGCAGGAGGAAATCACCGGCCTCGTTTGTGGCCGCTGCGGTCCATGTCGTGTTGTCCTCTTTGTCGCTCCAAGCCACCTTGCGCGGGTCTCCACCTGCGCCGAGGGCGAATAGGAACCGCTCAGGCGTCACCACAAGCCCCAGACAGCCGGTAGGAGCGCCGCTAATGGCCGCTGCTGGTGTTGGCCCCACCGTATCAAGTTGCCACTCATACAAGCCACCATCTGACACGCTGCAAGCAACAAGGTATTCGCCCCAATTGTCCATTGACCAAGTGGTTGCATCCGAGAAGTTGATTCCCGTTCGCGGTGTGCCGTAAAAGCCGACACCGAAGAAGCCGCCGCCAAAGCCGCCATTCGCCGCTGCGGTTTCAAGCCCGGAAGTCAGGCCAACAGGCGTTATGTCGGTCAATACGTTTGACGCACTGACAACGCGCAGAGCATCGAAAGTGCCGACTGCAAGCCACCTGTCGCCCGAGTTGTCCCGCCACGCATGAGCGCCTCGCACAGCCGCGCCAAGGGCCGTAACCCCACGGTCAGACCAGCCGCCAATCGGGCGCATGGTGCCATCCGTCCACCGCACAAGAGAAGCGTCGAGCCAACGGCCCGTTGCCTGCATGTCGGTGCCGTTGGCGTAAACGCCCGGCGGGATTTCAAGAGGCACAAGGGGCATGTGTTACACGTGGCCTTTGTCTAATTCGTTCAGGACGTTCTTGAAGCGCTCGACGTGCGGGTCGATGCCATCCAACCGCTTGAGGCGCGTGGTGAACATAAATTCACGTGGCCTTTCCCAAAAAAGGAACGTTCCAACCGTGATTTGGTAAAGGACGTCCTGAATGATGAACGGGGCCGCGATCACCCAGAATACCGGGCGCGGCATGCGCGGCATAAGCCAAGCGAGCGCCGCGAATTGCAGCAACAAGGCCAGCGTGACTGGCGCGGCGATCAAATGGCGGATTTCAAAGAGGACATTCGGCATGTGTTACGTCCAACGCTCGTCGGCGGCATAGTCTAACGGGATGGGGTCAAGAGATTCGATCACGTCCGACGCCGCGCGGATAGCGGCAACCTGCGTCCAAAGCGCCTCACCGGCGGCCCATGCGGCGGCTTCCCCCGGCGTCCAGTTGGCCTCACCCTTCTTGGCAAGGATAGCCGCTTGCGCCAGCAGGTTGCGCTGCTTCCAGGCGGGCGCAAGCGCCAGAATCCGGCGCATAGCCTCGGCTTTCACATCGGATGCGGTGACGGGGTCTTGGGTGGCCGCAGATTGCGCCGGCGGGTCAATAGGTGACGTGGATACCTCGCCAGTGCGCGCGTTAACAATAACTCTAGCCATTTCAGCCCCCAATATACCTGATTGACACGGACCCAGAGTCGAACGTGTCGCTCCCGGACGACCGAACTCGAACACCATCCAGCGCACCGGCAAGATCAATAATTCCGCCAGTCAATGAACCTTCGCCTGACGCTCGCTTGTGTGACCCGTTCGCGGCCCACCTATTCGTTCCGCCAACCCGCGCCAGAACAAGAATACCGTCCGCTGCTCTGGCTGCTGACGCCATGCCAACGACAAACGCTGTGGTCCCTGTGGATGTGGCCTGTCCGGAACCCGTAAATGTGTAGTTAAAGGCGTTGTATCCAGTGGTGACAAATGTACTGGATGTGCTGAGTTGGACTTGGATGCTATCCGTTCCACTCAGGGATAAGTTTTCCATGACCACTTCGATGTAGGAAACCCCGCTCGGGATTGACGTGAAATCAACAGATGTTGCCGGGGATGCACTTGTTGGACCGACCGTGACCCCGTCAATAGCCCCGTCAATAAAAGCCTTCGTGCTTTGCTGGCTCGGCGGGCGCGCGGCGCTGTCTGTCGCGAAATCGTCCTCGTCGAGAATGTCGAGCGTGGCCAAGCCGCCAAGGCCAAGCGTGGTGCGCTGTACCGAGGCGTCTGCATCATCAAGCAAGGCACGTCCCGCTGCGGTCAGGTCGAATTCCGCCGCAGTATCAACGCCCGTGAAATACAGGCCCTTGTCGCCAGCCGAGCCAAGAGCGGAAATGCTGGTAAGCGTGGCGTCGGTCAGGGCAATCGTGCCGCTGGCGTCTGGAAAAGTGAACGTGCGCGTTGTTCCGGTCGTGATGCCGCTCGCCTGAAACTGCGCAACTTTTGTGTTGTCCAGATTGTCAACGAGTGTCGCCGTGTCATCGAGTGACAGGCCGGTCAATACCGTGGTGCCGTCAAGCAAATCATCTAGGCTGTCAAAGTTGGTGTTCAGCTTTGCGCCCCAGGTATCCTCGGACGCGCCCACCTCGATCTTGGTGAGGCCATAAGTGGTTGTGGTGGTATCGGCCATTTAGCGTATCCCGTACTTGGGAGCGCGCAAGTTAAGACCAGCGCCGCCCCATTTCGTGTCCTCAGAGGATTTGTGAAGGCTATCCACAGCCGCCTGATACAGCGCCGCCCAGATTGTCGTGCGCGGATCGTCGGCAAGGTAAGGGGCCGAGTGGATCAATGCGCCGTAGAGGTACGCGTCAGGGGCATCCTCAAGCAGCCAATTGCTTGTGTTCGTGCCGTCAAGGGGCGTGATTTTCTGATAATACAGCGTATCAATCGCAAATGACTCGCTAGGCGTCGGGTATAGTTCAAGCTGCCCGTCCGTAATGCCGTAGAAACGCGGCTCTTGCGCTGTGTCGTTCGTCGCATAGCGCCGATCTTGCAGGTTTTCGCGTGATACCGCCTCAAGCGCGCGGCCAGTGCTGTTGACGCTTAACCGGATTGGCTGCAAGAAGTCTGACGGCAGGGTGGTATATTGCGTGGTTGCCGTCAGTTGCGTGATTGCTTCCATTTTGTAGTGCCGGATTTCACGCTGCATGCGCGCCTCGGCCAGATCAATGAAGGTGTCAACCGTTGCCGACAGGTCATCCCGGTTCAGAAAGTCCTGAATCGCAGTCTTTAGTTCCGCATAGGTGGTGATGCTCATTACAGCAGGCCCCGGCTCATTTGCTCAAGCATCTGGTAATACTGCGAGATGCCGCTTTGCTGCGGTGCGCCAACCGGCTGGCCCGGCATACCCTGCGGCCCGCCCATCTGCGGCATTTGCGGCCCCTGTGGCATCTGCGGGGCCATCTGGCTCATCTGTACCGGCGAAGGCATGGGCACACCCTGCGGCGCTTGCTGTGGCATCTGAGGGCGCATCTTGGGGCGAACGCTGGAATTGACCTGTGACCCGTAGGGCGTTGCCCCAATGCCATTCAACAGGTCGCTGATCGGTGCGCCTTTGAATTCAGATCCAGCAGCACCCGCGCCAGCGCCGTTTATCATGTCCTCAAGGTTGAGATATTTGCCGCCTGCGCCCATTACCTGAACCCCTTTATGTTTCGCTTGATTGCGCCGCCCGACCATCCAGACCCGCCAGAGAACCCGACAGCCAAATACCGGAAGGCATCGGATGCGTGGCTTGTCCAGTCGTGCATGGGGCGAGCGCGCCAAGTCTTGCCCTTTTCATCGAAGTCCCGGCGATACTGCTTCAGGGCCTCGACGCCCCGCCGCGTCTTTTCTTCATCAAACCAGCATGTCGCAAGGAATGACCTGACAGCCTGAATTCCATCATCAACGCGAAGCTGCGGCGCTATCGTCACGTCGCGGATGCCCAGCTCGTTAAGCGTTTCGATCCGGCTTTTGCCGCTGCCCAATTCCTTGACGCGCACGTCATGTGGCAAGATGTGTTCGCCGTAGATATAACTGCGCTCGTTCAACATCGTGACGTAGTGGTCGAGGCCAACGCCGCTGCTTTCATAGAAGTCAATGACGCGCCTCTCTGGCCCGACTTGCTGCATGAACC